>NZ_JBSGSG010000068.1:0-54793 GCF_053606765.1 Streptomyces sp. NPDC055189 | reverse complement strand
GCGGAAGAACGCTGCCGGGCGCCGGGGTGTGTCCGGGACGTTCTAGAACGTCAGCTTCCAGCTGTTGATGTAGCCGGTGTCCTGCGACGCCACGTCCTGCACGCGCAGCTTCCAGGCGCCGTTGGCCGCTTCGCTCGACGCGTTGACCGTGTACGTCGCGATGACGTTGTCCGCCGAGTCGTTGCTGCTGGAGTTCTTCAGGCGGTACGCCGTGCCGTCGGGGGCGAGGAGGTCGACGACCACGTCGCCTCGCCAGGTGTGCCGGATGTCGACGTCCGCCTTGAGGGTGGCCGGGGCGTTGCCCGTGCGGCCGGTCACGTTGATCGTCGAGGTCACGGCCGCGCCGTTGTCCGGGATGGCGACGTCAGCGGTGTTCTCGTACGAGTCGCCCGGCGGGGTCGACGTCTCCGTGCCGAGCGTCCAGATGGCGTGGGCGATGGCGTCGCTGTTGCGGTCGAGCGCGGTGTCATTGATGTTCGCCGTCGTGTCGCACGACGAGTGGTAGCAGCGGTCGAAGGCCTGGCCCGAGGTGCCGCCCCACTTCTGGGCCTGGGCGCTGGTCTTCGTACGGCTCGCGCCCGTGAAGAGGCCGCCGACGGGTATGCCCACGTTCTTGAAGCTGGCGTGGTCGGAGCGGCCGTCGCCCTCGGTCTCTATCTCCGTGGGGACGTTCAGGCCCGCGTAGAAGTCCTTGAAGGTCTTCTCGATCGTGGGGTCGTCGTCGTAGACGAAGTAACCCGGGTTCGGGGAGCCGATCATGTCGAAGTTCAGGTAGCCGGAGACCTTCGAACGCTCGGTGCTCGGGAGGTTGTTGACGTAGTACTTCGAGCCGACGAGGCCGAGCTCCTCCGCGCCCCACCAGGCGAACCGCAGGTGCTTCGTGGGCTGCAACTGCGCGCGTGAGACGGCGAGTGCGGTCTCCAGGACGCCCGCCGAGCCCGAGCCGTTGTCGTTGATGCCGGGGCCCGAGGTCACGCTGTCCAGGTGGGCGCCCGCCATCAAGACCTTGTTCGGGTCGCCGCCCGGCCAGTCCGCGATGAGGTTGTAGCCGGTGGCGCCGCTGGAGGTGAACTGCTGCACGGTGGTGGTGAACCCGGCCGCGTCCAGCTTGGCCTTCGCGTAGTCGATCGAGGCCTTGTAGCCGGGGCGGCCGTGGGCGCGGTTGCCGCCGTTGGCCGTGGCGATGGACTGGAACTGGGAGAGGTGCGCCTTGACGTTGGCCAGCGGTATGTCGGGGGCCGCGAGCGTCGGGGACGGGGCCGCCATGGCCGCGGGTGCGGTGGCCGCGATCAGGCCGGCGGCGGCGAGGGTGGCGACGCCCGCGGTGGCCCGTCTCAGGGCGCGGGGCATGGCGGATCTGGAGAGTCTCATGTGGGGCTCCGAATTCCGAACAGCGAGGGGGACGGAACGTACTGACGCCCTGCGACGCGGATGCCGCAGGGCGCTGGAGCTGTGCTGAACTGAAATGACGTGTGCATGGCGCGAAGTGCGTTGCCTGATATTGAGGGTGGCGGGACGCGCCGTCAAGAGAGGAATCCGGTCACAATCCGGGAAGCAGGGTTCGTATATCGGACGTTGTGCCGGGTTCCGCTTGCGGGGAGGGGCGTTCGGCACTGGTGGACGGGCGCTACGACCGGATCAGGCGTCCAGCCCCGCCTCCCGCTTGCGCCGCTTCAGGACATGCTCGCTGAAGAGGCGCCGGCACCGGTCGAGCAGCCCGCCCACCTCCGGGTCCCGGGGCCGCACGTCCGCCGACGCATGCCAGTGCTGCACGGACACTCCGGCCCACGTGCGCAGCTTCACGTCCGGATCGTCCAGGAGCCCGGACGCCGCCCGCAGCGCCACCACCCCGCCGTGCGCCCGGAGCAGCCGGAACGCGGCGACGCGGATGTGCCGGGGCCACTGGGACCCGGTGCGTTCCATGAGCCAGTCGGCAGGCAGCTGCCCGGCCGAGGGCAGCAGGGCCTCGACCGTCTGGCGTACGACACCGGGGGCCGGGTCGTCGAGCAGCGGCCGCAGCAGATCCGTGTCCGCGAGGTCCAGTGCCCGCAGTCCGGCCACGGCCTGCGCCCGCACCCCGTCCGCCGGGTGGACGAGCAGCCGCCGCAGCAGCGCGCCGTCCGCGCGGTCCCCGCACTCGCCGAGACCGATGGCCGCGCCGGGTGCGATGCCGGGGTCGTCCGGCGTCGCGCACCGCGCCCGGTACCAGGCCGTCGGGTCGCCGCCGTGCTGTCGTACGACGTACCGGGCGCAGGCACGTACTCGCGCGGACCGGTCGGCGAGGAACTCCTCGGCCCGCTCGGGCTGCCCCGCCTGTCGCAGTCCGGTGACACCGGCGGACCGCACACGCGGCGCACGTGCCGTCAGCAGCGGTTCGAGCACGTCGGCGGAGTCGACATCCGCTTCCAGCACGGCCGCGAGCGCCGCCGTCGCACACAGATCCTGGACCACGGCGTCAAAGTCGTGCGCGGCGGCACGGGCGAGTGCGGCGGGATTCAGGCGCCGGTCTTCGACGGCGAGGCGGTAGGCGAACCGCCGTACGGCGTCGTCACGGAGCGCGAAGAGGGTGGCCAGTTGCCCGGGAGTCGTCCGCCGCAGCGCGTCCCCGAGCAGCTCGACGCCGAAGGCCCCGCGGTCACGGCGGCCGGCACGCAGGATCAGCGGAGCGAGAGCGACGGCGGTCTGCGGGTCGAGCGCCTCGCGCAGGAGCGTACGGGCACGTTCGCGCACGGGGGCGGCCCAGTCGGCGCAGCGGATCACGATCAGCGGCAGCAGGCCGGGGTGCGGACCCGCCCGGCGTACCGCCGCCGCGCGGATCCTGCCGTCGCGGTGGCAAAGAGCCAACGCGAGCCCGGACTCGCCGAGCTGTGTCAGATCGGCGGGCAGCGGGGCCGTGCGCTCCCAGTCCGGAAGCCGGGCCACCGACCGATACCAGGACAGCTCCCGCACCCCTGCGTCGAGCGCGAGCCAGCCGTCGGCATCGGCGACGGCCAGAATGCTCCCCGGCGAAGCCCCCTCCGCGAGGCGCACCGCCGCGGCGGCGCCGTCGCTGATCTCTGTGACTTCTGTGGCTTCTGTGCCGACCCCGATGCCCTCACGCATGACCGCCCCCGATTCCTCCGGCTGTAGGGAGGTGATCGTAGGGCGGGGAGGCGGTGCGGGGCGCGCGATATATGGCGGGCCTCTGCCTGCTCCTGCTCCTACGGACCTGTCGTAAAGACCTGGTCCATCCGCGGCAGGTCCGGAAAATGCGATGTGCCGTCCTGGAATCCGACCCAGGCGGCGAGGGCGACGGGATCGGGTGCCGTGCCGGTATCGGCCAAGACCTGTGCGTACAAGGCCTGTACCAGCTCGGGGCGGTGGGTGAGTGCCCCGGCCGCTTCGGCTGTGTCGGCAGGGTCCCCGGACGCCGCGGCACGGAGCCTGCGCAGGGCGAGCCCGAGCCGGACCCAGGCCCCACACCGCTCGGGCCGGCTGGTGACCTGGTCGGCGGACAACCGGCGTGCGTCATCGAACGAGCCCCGCAAGCGGGCCAGGTCGGCGGGGTCCACCTCGTCCTGGCCGAAGCCGGCGGCGAAGGCGGAAGCGTGCTTCCCGAGCAGGTCAGGAGCGGTGGCCGCGCTGCACAGGAGTGCGGTGTAGTCGCCGGAGGGAACCACATCATGATCGGGGCGCAAGAGGGTATCGATGTGCTGCCGTGGCGGGGGAGATGCGGCGGACGACCAGGCCTCGGCAAGGGCCGATACCGCGGTGGGGTCCGGACGCAGATGGTGCAATCGCCAGCGAGTGCGATGGGCCACGACCGCTTCCATGGCGAGCAAGGCCACGTCGTCGGGTACGGCGGCGTCATCGGTCCAAGGCACGGTGGCGCCGCCCATCAGAGCTGCGAAGTGCCGCCCTGCATCTGTCAGTTGTGGTGACGCGCAGAGGGCGGCGTAAGCCTCACGGGTCTGCGTGCTCCAGTACAGCAACTGGAATTGGGCGCGACGCAGTTCTTCCCCCTCGGAGACCGAGCTGAGTTTCCGCCAGAAGTCCATCACCCCGAAGAAGGCGAAGACACCGTGGAAGAGACCGGCCACAGGGCGAGGGTCGTCGCGCCACGGGCCGTAGAAGGCCTCGTCCACCGCGTCGTCGCGCTCACAGTGGAGTTCGAGTGAGTCCAGCACGGCGTTCAGTTTCATGTGCTGGAACTCGTGGACCAGAGTTGCGGCGAGTTCCACCCCGTCGGGGGGAACGCTGGCCATGAGTCCCCCGAAGGCGTCACCGGATGACCCCGAGGCCACCACGGCGTCGGAAGTACCGGGCCAAGGCGTCAGTGCCTTGAGGGCTACCGCCAACGCTTCCGCTCGCACGGGGGTGACGCGGGTCAGTACCCTTCCCGCGTCACGGATCACCTGCTGCCAGTGCACCACCTCGGATGGTGGCAGCGGGGACGGCGGCACAGGACCGCCCGGCTGCCGGTAGGGGTCCATGTCATCCAGAACCAGGCTGACTTGGCCGGAACCGAACGGAGCTTGCACTCGGCGGGTCGGGAACCACAGCGGGGAGGTGTCGGCTCCCGACTCCGATACCTGCACCATGGCGCGCCCGCCGCAGCTGATCGTGACCAAGCCGTCATGCCGCTGGATGTTCGCCGTGTCGGCCTTGGCCGAACGCAGGTCGGCGACGCCTAGCGTGGGCAGGAAGGCGAAGCCGTCCCGAAGCGGAAGGGGAAGAGTGAACGAGATGCAGGCTCGGACGGCCGCCGCTGCCGCGACGGAACGCAGATGCACGAGGCTGTCGGGCAGCGGGCCGCTCGGCTCGGTGGCCGGGGTGCTCAGGTCGCGCAGTGCCAGGCTCATCCATCGGCCCACGGAGGGGTGGAGCAGGACCGCTGTGACCGCATCGGGATCGAAGCGGTCGGCCTGAACAAGGAGTTCCTGCGCCTCCCGCACCCACGCCACGCTGCCGGATCGATCGGCGGCGAGCATTCTCGTACGGTCGAGAATCTCCCGGAGAACCGCCTCGTGGGCGTTCCGTTGCTGAGCCTGGAGTCGTTCGATCAAGGCACGGTTCTCCTCCCCTCGTGCCAGGGCCAGAACCTCGGATGCGTCGATGGTGGCAGGCTCGGCCGCACGCTCGAAAAGACCAGGTGTGGCACCGGAACCCGCGGCGATCGGTGTCTGGCCGGCCGATACGGCGTCTTTGCCCCGGTAGGAAGGGGAACCCATCGGGCTGTCGCCCCTTGAGGAGTAACTCGCGCTGTCGGGACCGCCGTAGGAGCGGGCAGCAGTGTGGTCCGCACGGGCGTAGCGCTGCAGGAGCCGGTTGAGCACCGGGGCAGAGTCTTCTGCTGCCGAAGAGCGCTGTACGTGCCGGATGTTGGCCATGGTGGGAGCTCCTATCGGGGTGGTTCGCCGTTCGCCAGTTCGGCGAGCACCGTCGCGAGGTTGCGGGCACACGTGATGACATTGGGGTGATGCTCGCCGAGCCGGTGCTTGCCCGCTTCCAGCGCACCCCGGAAGTGCTGTGCGGCACGGTCCGGACGGCCGAGCAGGTGCCAGACGGTGGCCAGCTCGTGTCGAGCGGCGACCGTGTCCGGGTGGTCCGGTCCTAACCGACGCCGACTCACCTGCCAGATGTCCGTGAACTCGTCCCGCACCTGTTCGAGGAGCCCGTGATCGCCCTCGTGGTCGCGCAGGAGACGGGCCCGTTCGTGGCGCGCGAGGAGCAGTCCGGGGTGATCGGGCGGCAGCACGCGGCTGTGCTCGTCGACGACCTCGTCGGCTACCCTCTCGGCCTCCTCCGATCGCCCGGAATCGCGCAGAGCCCGTACGAGGCTCAGCCCGTCGGAGAGGGTTTCCAACTCTCCCTCCACGGCCAAGTGCCGGGTCAGCCGGCGCACCTCGCGCAGCTCGCTGACCGCCTCTTCCACGCGGCCCTGCCGGTGCGCGAGCCTCGCAAGGTCGGCGCGCAGACGAAGGATGCTTCGCCTGTCTGTTCGTGGATCACGCAGGCGCAGGGCGAACGCCACACGCAGCTCCGCTTCGGCAGTCTCGTACCGACCCATCTGTGCCAGCGTTCGTGCACGCCCGGTGCGGACCGACTGGAGGTACGGATGGTCGGTCGGCAGTCGCCGCTCACCCACGCGGGCAAGGTGCTGATACAGATCGTCCGATTGCTTGAGGTCGCCGCTCATCCGTAATGCCCAGGCCAGGAGCAGTCCGCAGGCGATGGTGGCGGGATGGTCCTCGCCGAGCAGTCTCGTCCGGGCCTCGCCCACCGCATCGAGCTCGGCGATGGCTTCCGCGGACATTCCACCGCCGAGGCGATAGCGGGCAATGTGCAGGGCGGGTTCGGTCGCCGAGACGACCAGGTCCGTGGGATCGGCTCCCAGCTTGCCTTCGCATGCGCGCAACAGCAGCGGAGCCGCCGCACCATGGGGCGCGATCGCCCGCCAACGGGGCCACTGCGCGGGGTTTCCCGCGTTGAGCGGAAGGGTGGCCAGTCGGAGGAGCGACGTGACGAGACGGAGCATCGGCAGCGCCTGAGCGGTGAAGTCGGGATGCGCGCGGCTGGCTGCCCGGACCATCGGATGAATGGTGATCCACCTCTGTGGCTCGCCTCGGTCCGCGCCCGGCGGGTCGTGGGCCGTCTCGATGGTGATCAGCTTCAGGCCGGCCAGGCCGCGCAGGGCCTCCCCGAGCCGCGAAGGGGAGAGCCCTGGAAAGAGCCCGCTCTCGGTGAGCTGGTCGGCGGCGAGGAGTTCTCGGTAGGGAATGGGCGCGGGACCGAAGGCGCACAACAACCGAAGCAGCGGGCGAGTCAGGTCCGAGCCTTGGCGGTGCAACAGATCGAGGGAGAGTTCCCATGTACTCAGAATTGCTCTGCGGGTCCGCTGCGCGGGCGCCAGGTCCGCGTCGGGATCAGACGTCATGTCGGCCAGGTGTGCGTCGAGGCTGCGGCGATACGCGTCGAACGTGTCGGGCATCGACGGCGTGGGCCAGGGGTCGTTCACGGTTCGCGCCAGATAAGAGCCGGCGAGGTCGAGCGCGAGGGGAAGGCCCCCGAGGTGCTCGGCGAGTTGTTCGGCCTCCGGTGTGCTGCCCGCCTCCGCTGCCAGGTCCTTCAGGACCTTCGCGCCGTCCGCACTGGAGAGCGGCTCGACGTTCTCCCTGCGGACCCAGTGCCCCCACCGTTCGATGCGGGACTCCCGGCTGGTGACCAGGACTGTCCCCCGCGGGTGCCCCGGCGGGCGCAGCCAGCCGGTGCCCTCGGCGGCGCGGGACGGCGGGGCCGCCAGGACGGCAGGATCGTCGATGTTGTCGAGGACCAGTAGCCACGGCCCCGAGAGGGCATCGAGGTACTTCCACAGGACGTCCGCGTGATTGGTGCCCACGAAGTCGCTCGGGGAGGCACCTGCCGCGAAAGCCACGGCGCGGAGCGCCCCCGACAGGCCCTCGCCGTCCGCACCCGACACCCACCACACCTGTGTCCGGGCGCCGGCCACCCGATGGGCCACCTCCAGAGCGACCGTCGTCTTGCCGCAGCCGCCCAATCCCGACAGCAGCCATACCCCGGGCAGCGAAGGAACGCCGTTCGCGCGCCGCGTCACCGCATCGGTCAGCTCTTCCGCCAGTGCGTCCCGCCCCCGCAGCATGTCCGGCGGGACCCGGCGCTGCGGGACGGCCAGTGGCACCGTCGCGGAGAGCAACGGCACCACAGGGTCCTGGTCGGGCGGCGCGTGGTAGTTGTTGGTGACATGGATGTCGCCCTCAACGTGTTCCGCGGCGACGCTGCCCTGATCGGCCCGCGTAGTACTGCCCGGGTGACCGGCGTGGGCCTGCTCCGGTGCGCGGGATGGTGGGCTTGGAACAGCCGGTCCGGTCAGCCCCGGGACGGACTCGGCCCCTGAGGAGGGCTAATCCTTACTCCTCCGTTGATCACGGCGGCCCCGACCGACCCGCCCTCCGCGTTGAAGGTTGCATCACCCTCGATGGTGACGCTGCCGGGCCCCTGCGCGGGGCTGTGACCGGGCATGTGCGCGGCGAGCACCGCACGCAACTGCTCGGCGGCCTGGTCGCGCTCCGCGGCGCTCAGGTTTCCCAGCGCCAGCGCGAACCGATTCTGCCAGTCCTCCTGAAGGCGGACGCGGAGCTGCCCGTTCTCGGCGGCCTCCCTCGTCAGCAACGCCGCGGCGGTTTCGTCAAGGCGTCGCGTCTCCTCCAGTTCACGTTCGGTGTCGCTGCGGCCGAACCAACTCGCCACAGCCGTCCGCAGCCCGCCCCACGCGTCGGTCCCGGCTGCCGCGATCACCGCCGTACCGCCTGACGCTGCCAATGCCAAAAGCATCTGATCGAGCACCCATGCCCTCCTCGCCCTTGATGCCTGTGACATGAATGTAGCCCTGAACTGCTTTGCGTCATGGTGTTCTTGGGCGAAGAGCGCCGCGGACACCGCGGATCGTCGCAGAATGCCCGCGGTGGCGTCGGCCATGTCGAGGGGGGCCCGCGTCACGCTGACCGTCGTGGCGGAGCCCTACTGCTCCTCGTCCGACGCTTCGGGCCGCAGCAGCGGATGCTTCACGCCGGGGAATACACGGGCCTTGACGACCGGCTCGGCGGACGCGCCCTGGACCACCGTCTCGGCGATGCCCCACGGGCGGCCGGGCAGGTCGACGAGGATCGTGTACGAGTTCGCGCAGCCCATGCACTCGTAGCAGTCCACCCAGGTCTCGACCTCGGTGCGGCTGCCGGGGTAGCGGGCCACGTGGCGGTGGCGGGCGTGGCATCGGTCGCACTTCTCGCCGGGCTCGCAGGTGCTGCCGCAGGGGCACGGCACGTCCAGGGTCTCGGCGGGCTTCCAGCGCTGCGTGACGACTGCCTCGCGGGTGGCGCCCATGTCCTTCATCGACTTCAGGTTGCGGGCGGCGACAACGTAAGACTCGCCGGTCGACGTCATCCGCTTCCGGATCACGCCCTTGCGTCCGCGGTTCGTCGTCATTCTGGGCCTCCTGGAGTTCACGCAGCCCACCAGGAGGCCCATGAGATCGGTCCCTCTACGGTACCCGCCGTCCGGTGGGGGCCCGAATTCAGAGACGGCCGGACTACTCGATGACGAGCTCGACCTCGATGTTGCCGCGCGTGGCCTTGGAGTACGGGCAGTACGCGTGCGTCGCCTCGACCAGCTGCTGTCCGGTCTCGCCCGCCAGGGAGTCCGGCAGCTCCACGCGCATCACGACCGCGAGGCCGAAGCCCGAGTCGTCCTTGCCGATGGAGACCTCGGCGGTCACCGAGACGTCCTTGGTGTCGACCTTCATCTCACGGCCGACCGCTCCCATCGCGCTGGCGAAGCACGCCGCGTACCCGGCGGCGAAGAGCTGCTCGGGGTTGGTGCCCTGGCCGTTGCCGCCGAGGGCCGGGGGCATGGCGAGCGCGAGGTCGATCTGGCCGTCGGAGCTGACGGCGCGGCCCTCGCGGCCGTTGGCGGTGGCGACGGCGGTGTACAGCGCGTTCATGGGGTGTCCTCTTCCCTCGGTCGAAGAACGTGAGCGACGGGTTTCGTTCGCTCAGGAGCAATGGTTGCACACGACTTAGTTGTGCACAACTTAATGGCGTGTGCCAGGTACCCTGGATCCCATGACGTCATCGCCGACCGCCGTACCCCCCGGACCCGAGGGGCCCGACCAGCCCGACCTGCCCGATGCCGAGCTCCTGCGCCTCGACCACCAGGTCTGCTTCTCGCTGCACGCCGCCTCGCGCGCGTTCGGCGGCGTCTACCGCGATGCCCTCAAGGGCCTGGGCCTCACCTATCCCCAATACCTGGTCATGCTCGTGCTCTGGGAGGAAGGACCGCAGCCCGTCAAGGCCATTGGCGAGCGTCTGCGCCTCGACTCCGGCACGCTCTCGCCGCTCCTCAAGCGGCTTGAGACGGCCGGTCTCGTACGGCGTGAGCGCAGTGCCGCCGACGAGCGCTCCGTGACCGTTCGGCTGACCGGCGCCGGGGCGGAGCTGCGCGAGCGGGCCGTGTGCGTCCCGCGCCGGATCATCGAGGCGAGCGGTCTGACGGTCGAGGAGGCCCGTGCCCTGCAAGGTCTCCTCGGCCGTCTGACGACCGCGCTCGACGGGGCCCACTGAGCGGGCTCGGTTCAGCGCTTCAGCTCGCGCACGTACTTCCCGAACTTCTCCAGGCCGTCGACGTTGCGCGGCCCGCTGATGCCCTCGTTGTAGTCGAGGACGAAGAAGTTGTTCTTCTTCACGGCGGGCAGTTCCTTGGTGTGCGGGGACTTCTTCAGGAAGTCGATCTTCTTCTTGGCGGGCATGTCGCCGTAGTCGAAGATGATGATGACCTCGGGCTCGGCCTTGGCGACGGCCTCCCAGTTCACCTGGGTCCACCGCTCGTCGAGGCCGTCGAAGATGTTCTTGCCGCCGGCCGATTTGATGATGTCGTTGGGCGGGACCTGGCTGCCCGCCGTGAAGGGCTGGTCCGTGCCGGAGTCGTAGAGGAAGACGGGGACGGGGTCGTTCTTCGGCGCCTTGGATTCGACGGCGGCCACGCGCTTCTTGAGGCCGTCCACGACCTCGTCCGCCTTCTTCTCCACCCGGAAGATCTTGCCCAGGCGGTCCAGGTCCGAGTACAGGGCCTTGAACGGGGTGACCTTCTGCGGATGTCCGGGGTAGTTGAAGCAGCTCTCCGTGTGCATGAAGCTCTGGATGCCGAGCTTGTCCAGGATCTTCGGGGTGATGCCCCGCTGGTCGCTGAAGCCCGAGTTCCAGCCCGCGACGACGAAGTCCGACTTGGCCTCCACGACGAGTTCCTTGTTGAGCAGATCGTCGCTGAGCATCTTCACCTTGGCGTACTCCGACGCCCAAGGGGACTCGCTGACCGGCGGGTTGGCCGGGGGCATCACATAGCCGTGGACGTGCTCGGTCAGGCCCAGGCTGAACATCTTGTCCGCGCTGCCGCCTTCGTAGACCACCGCGCGCTGCGGCGTCTTGTACGTGACCGGCTCACCGCAGCGCTTCACGGTGACCTTCTCGGGTGCCGCGCCCCCTGCCTTGGAGTCCGATTCGACCTCCGCGCCGCAGCCGCTGAGCAGCAGGGCTCCCGCGAGCGCCGATCCGACGGTGATGCGTGTTCTGGGAATTCCGGGCATGTTGTCGTGGTGCCTTTCAGAGGGGAGCCGATGGGCTCAGTGCGTAGAGGAGTTGGGGGTCGCCGGTCAGGGGGTGGCTGATCACGCTGGCCTTGACGCCGAACACCTCGTCGACGAGCCCCGTGGTGAACACCTCTTCCGGCGTCCCGGCGGCCACCAGCGCGCCTTGGGACAGCACCCCGATGCGGTCGCACGCGGCCGCCGCGAGGTTGAGGTCGTGCAGGACGACGAGGACGGTGAGGCCCGAGCCCTTCAGGAGTGAGAGCAGCTCGATCTGGTGGCGTACGTCGAGGTGGTTGGTCGGCTCGTCGAGGACCAGGACCTGTGGTTCTTGCACCAACGCCCGTGCGAGGAGCACGCGTTGGCGTTCGCCGCCCGACAGAGTGAGTACGCCGCGATCGGCGAGCCGGGTGAGGTCGAGCCGGGCCATCGTGCGTGCGCACAGATCCTGTTCGCGGGCGCTGAGGGGCTGGTTCCCGCGCAGGTGGGGGGCGCGGCCCAGGGCGATGACCTCCTCCACCGTGAAGTCGAGGTCCACCGCGCCGTCCTGGGCCATGGCGGCGACGACCTGCGCGCTGCGGCGGGGCGTCAGTCGCGAGAGGTCGTCGTCGCCCACCCTGACCACGCCCGAACTCGGGCGCAGCGCGCGGTAGACGCACTTGAGCGCGGTGGACTTGCCGCTGCCGTTCGGGCCGACCAGGCCCACGATCTGTCCGCTGCCCACGTCGAGGGACAGGTCACGGACGAGGAGCTTGCCGTCGATGGTCACGGACAGGCCGTCCAGTGCGAGATCCATCTCAACGGCCCCCGAACATATAGCTCTTGCGCCGCATCAGCGCGACGAACACCGGCACCCCGACCAGTGCCGTGATGACCCCGAGCGGCAGTTCGCGCGGCGCCACGAGAGTGCGCGACACCAGGTCGACCCAGACCATGAACACCGCTCCGACCAGCGGCGCGACGGCGAGCACCCGCGCATGCGTGGCGCCGGCCACCATGCGTACGAGATGGGGCATGACCAGGCCCACGAAGCTGATCGCGCCGCTCACGGCGACCATGACGCCGGTGATCAGCGAGGCGAGCAGGAGCAGGCCCTTGCGGTGCCGGTCGGGGCTGATGCCCAGGCTCGTCGCGGTCTCGTCGCCGAGCGCCAGGACGTCGAGCGCCCTGCTGTACCGGTGGAGCACGGCGAGGCCGAGCAGCACGCAGGCGGCCACGACGGGCAGTGAACCCCAGCTCGCGGCGCCGAAGCTGCCCATCGTCCAGTACAGGACCATGCTGGTCGCCTCGCTGTCCGGAGCGAAGTAGATGATCACGCTCATCACGGCCTGGAAGCCAAGCGCCATGGCCACGCCCGTCAGGACGAGCCGCAGCGGCGAGAGTCCGCCACCGCGGCTCGCCGAGGCGGCGTACACGAGGAGGGAGGCGACGAGCGCGCCGATGAACGCTCCCGCCGACACCGCGTAGATGCCGAGCGCCGCGAGCCCGCCGGTGACCGTCACGCCGACCGCGCCGACCGACGCCCCGGACGAGACCCCGAGCACGAAGGGGTCGGCGAGCGCGTTGCGCACGAGCGCCTGGATGGCGACGCCGACCGCGCTGAGCCCTGCCCCCACAAGGGCCGCGAGGAGCACGCGCGGTGTGCGGATCTGCCAGATGATCTGATACGTCGTCACCTCATCGGCGTCGATGCTCCCGCCGCTCAGCGCCGCCCACAGCAGCCGGGCGGTGTCGCCCGGCGTGACGACGGCGGAGCCAAGGCCGATGGCCACGACGACGGAGGCGATGAGTACGAGGAGGAGCGCGGCACAGGTTGCCGCGAGGCCCGCTCGGGAGGCGAGTCGGCTTCGTATGCCTTTGGCGGGCGGATCCGGTGGCGGCGGCACGTCGGACGCCACGGCAACGGCTGCCGTGGGAGAGGGGGCGGGCGGGGACATGGCGTCGGGCCTTTCAAGTCGGTTCCGGCCCCGCAAGGGGCGCGGGGAACTGCGCGATCAACCCCCTCCGGCCCGCGGGTTCAGCACCGCGATTCCGGCGGAGGGCTCAGGCTGCGGGCTCCGTCTCCACCGTCGGCCCCTCGTCCACCGGGCCGGCCCGCATGACCAGGACCCCCGCCACCAGCGCCACGACCACCAGCGCCCCGAAGGTCACGGCGACCCCGGGGTAACCGGCGAGCCCGAGACCGAGCCCGCCCAGGCCCGCGCCCACGAAGACTCCGAGGCTCATCCCCGCGGAGTTCACGCTCAGCGCGGCGCCCCGCTGGGTCCCGCAGCGCCGGACGAGCAGGCTGACCACGCACGCGGCGACGACCGCGTGGCTGGCCGCGTGCAGGGACGTCATCGCCAGCGCGAGCGGCAGCCAGTGCGTGAAGTAGAAGCCCACGACCGAGACGAGCGCGGCGACCAGACCGGCGGCCAGCATCCGCTCGGTGCCGATGCGCGGCTCGGCGGAGTTCGTGATCCGGCCCGTGAGGAGATTGCTGACGAAGAACGACGCGCCGCTGAGCGTCCACACGAACGCGAAGAGCCCGGGGTCGAGGTCGAACCGGTCGTCGTAGTAGGCCGCGAGGTAGGAGAGGTAGCCCATGAACACGGCGGTGCGCAGCAGGGCGATGAGCAGCAGCGGCACGACACCCGGAATCGCGCCGAGCGCCTTGAACGAGGCGATGTAGCCGAGGCGTTGAGTGCCGGCCTTCTCCTCGACCGGCTTGTCCTTGCCGCGTACGAAGAAGACGGCCGCGAGGAGCAGCGACACTCCGGTCACGGCGAACAGGTCGCCCTGCCAGCCCCAGAACAGCGCGGGCAGCGCGATGACCGGCGCCGCGAGCATGGCCGTCATCGACTGGGTCGCCGTGACGAGTGTCGCAGCGCGCCCGGCGGCCTTGCCGGAACCGAAGCGGTCGGCGGCGGCCGCGGTCAGCGCCGGGTTGAGCACCGACGTACTGGCGCCGACCAGGAGGCAGAACACGGCCAGCAGGATGAAGTCCCCGCTCGCGCCGAGTGCGGCGGAAACGCCGAGCGCCGCGAGGCCGCCGGCCGCTGCCCACTCCTTGCGCACCCGGTCGATCAGCGGGGCGAGCGCGGTGCCCACGAGAAGGGCGGCGAGACCGCCGAGTCCGCGCAGGCCGCCGAGCGTGGCGACACTGCTGTCGGCGGCCTCGGCCATCGGCACCAGATACGTGCTGAAGACGGTGAACGGCAGCAGACCCACCGCGGACGCGACCAGGACGGGCCACAGCGTGCGGGCCATCCGCAGATCGCCCGGCACGGCTTCGTCCGGCCCGGCGGGCCGTGGATCCACCGCGGAACCCTTGGCGTCGACGCTCACGCCGCCTCCTTGTAGCGGTAGAGCGGCGTCTCGTCGGCGCTGAACTGCGAGAACGCGAAGGGCTCGGCGGACAGGCCGGTGACCCCTGCGGGCAGGAACGCGCGGGCCACGGCGCTGCCGCTCTGCGCGTACACCACCAGCGGCACCCCGTGCTCGCGGCAGTGCGCGAGGATCAGGTCGAAGGTGCCGTTGCTCAGCGTCATGCCGGTGGCGACCACGGCGTCGGCTTCCTTCAGGACCTCGGTCATGTCGTCGGTGATCCGGTCGCCCCACTGCGTCGTACGGAGATTGAGATCGCAGGGCAGGCAGACGCCGCCCCGCTCGCGTATCGCCGCGACAAGCGGGTTGACCACGCCGATCAGCGCCACCTTCGCGCCCGGCTCGATGTCGAGCAGCCCAGCGATGGCGGCGTCGCGCGCCTTCGCCCGGACCTCCGGGGTGCCGGTGGGCAGCGTGACGCGCTCGGCTTCGACGGCCTCCCGGTGCGGGCTCACCTGCGCGAGATAGGCGTCGAGCGCGGCGATGCGGACGGGCGTGGACTCGGCGCGCAGCAGCTTGCCGAGCGTGTGTCCCGAGGCGTTCTCGCAGAAGTCCGGGGCGAGTTCACCTGCCTCGAAGGAGCAGGCACCGAAGGCCGTGCCGACCCGGAGCAGCAAGTAGTGGTTGTGGTAGGTCACTTGGCTGCCCGCGAGACGGGTGGTGTTGTACAGCCAGAACGCGCTGGTGACGGAGAGGTCCTCGGGATCGGGGCCGTAGTCGCCCGCCAGGACGGCGTCGATGAGCTCCGCGACGTTGTGGGGTGTGCGCGGCTCGGGGTGTGACATGTGGAGTTCTCTCGATGTAGTGGTGGACGCGGTAAGTGGCTGTGAAGCGGTCACGGAAGGTCGGGCCAGGATGTGGTCGACCAGGGGTGCCTCAGTTCGTCGAGCGAGGTGATCTCATGCGGCTTCAAGGTGTCGATGTCCGGTGCCGACGCGTGTTTCGCGTAGGCGCTCTCGACATAGCGGTGACCGGTGTCCGCCGCGATGAAGACGTACGTACGGGAATCGTCGCGGCGCTGTTCCCAGAGAGTGGTCAGATAGGCGGCGCCGGCGGAGAGACCGGCGAAGATGCCGCTGGTTCTGAGGAGCGATACCGCGCCGGACACCGCGCAGTCGAAATTCACCCAGTGCACGCGGTCGTACGCCTCGTGCCTGACGTTCTCGAATTCGATGGCGCTGCCGATCCCGGCGATGATCATGTCCGGGTCGGCGACGTGCTCCGAGCCGAAGGTGACGCTGCCGAAGGGCTGTACGCCGACGAGTGAGACGTCCCGGCCCGCGGCCCGCAGATATCCCGCGACGGCGCCGGTGGACGCCCCCGAGCCGACCCCGCCCACCAGGGCGAGCGGCCCTTCGGGGACCTCGGCGTCGATCGTCCCGGCCACGTCGCGATAGCCGTAGTAATGAATGCCGTCGTGGTACTGCCGCATCCAGTGGTACGTCGGATTCGCCTCGAGTATCTCGGCGATGCGCCGCACTCTCAGCTCCTGGTCGAGCCGGAGATTCTTGGACGGCCGCACCTGTTCCAGCGTGGCGCCGAGTATTTCCAGCTGGATGCGCAAGGTACGGTCCACGGTCGTGGAACCCACGATGTGGCACTTCATTCCATAGCGGTGACAGGCGAGCGCCAGGGCCTGTGCGTAAATGCCGCTGGAGCTGTCGATGAGGGTGTCGCCGGGTTTCACGGCACCCGAATCCAGCAGATGGCGGACCGCTCCCAGAGCCGAATAGATCTTCATCGTCTCGAACCGGAGACAGATCAAGTCCGGTGCCAGGGATATGAGATCGGGTTTCTTCACCGCTTCGGCTATGTGGTCGTGCATGGCTGCCCTCTGCCCCCTGTGGTCATTGCCCCGCGCCGGGTTCATTGCCCCGCGTCGGTCGACGAGCCGAGAGCATCACACTAGATGAAAATGATTGTCAAGATGGTTAGGGCTGTGGCAGCCTGTGGCTCCGAGGGCGTCGGAACGTGACGTCGGGGCGTTGAGAGGAGACCTGTGAAGCTGTCCCAAGAGGCCGGGCCGCGGCCCCGTCCGGCGGGTGCGCGAGAAGCCGGAATCGGAGTGGGCGCCGCCTTCGGGACCTTCGGCGAGCTGCTGCAGGGTGTGCTGCCGGAGGCGGACGGGGACTTCCTGGTGACGTTGCCCGTCGCGCGGTGGACGATGGCCACGTTCCGCCGGGGGCCCGGCTTCGGGGATGTGGTGGTACGGCCCGCGGGCAAGACCAAGGCGCTCCGGCTCGCGCGCGCGATATGCGAGTTGGCGGAGCGGCAGACAGGGGTTCGGGCCGGCGGAACGCTGCACGTCAACAGCGTCATCCCCGAGGGCAAGGGCCTCGCGAGCTCATCGGCCGACCTGGTCGCGACCGCGCGGGCGATGGGGCAGGCCCTGCGCGTCGACATGCCGCCCGCCAGGATCGAGCGGCTGCTCGCGGACATCGAGCCGACGGACGGGGTGCTCTACCCGGCGATCGTCGCCTTTCACCACCGCACCGTGCGGCTGCGCGGTGTCCTCGGGTCACTCCCGGTCATGGCCGTGGTGGGGATCGACGAGGGCGGCTCGGTCGACACCGTCGACTTCAACCGCATCCCCAAGCCGTTCACCCTGGCCGACCGCCACGAGTACGCGCGCCTGCTCGACCGCCTCTCCTGTGCCGTCCGCCGCGGCGACCTCGCGGAGGTCGGCAGGATCGCCACCCGCAGCGCCCGGATGAATCAACTCCTGCGTCACAAATGGACGTTGGAGCCGATGCGCGAGATCTGCCGGGAGGTCGGCGGCCTCGGTGTCGCCGTCGCGCACAGCGGCACGACCCTCGGCATCCTCCTCGACACCGGTGACCCCTCGTACACGCAGCGCGTCAGTGCGGCGGCGCAGGCGTGCGGGGAACTGGTGGGCGCGGGGCCGGTGGGCGGAGGTTCCGGGGGCGGTGTGACGGTGTACCGGACGCTGAGCTTTCCCGGCGGGGCGGCCGGGGTCGCGAAACGCCCGGCCTAGAAGAACACCCCGCACCGCAGCAGCACGTTCGCGTACGGAGTGGCCTCACCGGTGCGCACCACCAGGCGGGCCGATGCCGTACGGAGCTTGAGCTCTTCGTGCGGGATCAGGGTGAGGGGCGTGACGCGGGCGGCCAGGAGCCCGGCGGTCGCCGGGTTCGCCTCCTGGGCCTCCGTCGCCGCGGTCCCGCCCTCGGTCACCAGCTCGGCGAGCAGCCCGTCGAGCACCTCGGCGAAGGAGGGGACGCCCGCCCGGAACGCCAGGTCGACGACCTTGGGGCCCGGCGGTATGGGCATGCCCGCGTCGCAGATCAGGACGGTGTCCCCGTGACCCAACTCGGCCAGGGCGCCGGAGAGATGGCGGTTGAGGATGCCGTTCTTCTTCATGCGGACGGCACCTCGGCCCCGTCGGAAGTCCCGGCCCCGTCGGAAGTCCCGACCGCGCCGGACGCCTCGACCTCGCCAGAAGTCCCGATCTCGTCGGACGTGGGGTACGACTCCTGCGCCCCCTGCCGGGTGACCGACGCCGCCCCGACGCGCGCCGCGTACGCCGCCGCCGTCGGGAGATCCTCGCCCAGGCCGAGGCGCCAGGCCAGGGCCGCCGTGAACGCGTCGCCCGCGCCGGTCGTGTCCACCGCGGCCACCTTCGGGCTCGGCACGGCGACGGGGGAGCCGCTGCCGTCCGCCGTCAGCGCTCCGTCCGCGCCCAGGGTGATCACCACCGAGCGGGGGCCGAGGGCGAGCAGTGCCCGCGCCCAGTCCGCGGGGGTGTCCTCGGGCGCCGCGCCGTCGCCCAGGATGTAGCGCGCCTCGTGCTCGTTCACCACCAACGGGTCGCAAGCCGCCAGGACTTCGCGCGGCAGCGGGGCCGGCGGCGAGGGGTTCAGGACGAAGCGGGCGGCGGCCGGCAGCGTCCGTACGAGCTCGGTGACCGACTCGACGGGGATCTCCAGCTGGGTCGAGATCACCCGGGACGCGGCGAGCAGACTGCCCGCCGCGCGGATGTCCTCGGCGGTGAGCCGGGCATTGGCGCCCGGCGAGACCACGATGCTGTTGTCGCCCGATGGGTCGACGGTGATCAGCGCGACGCCCGTGGGCGCCCCGCCGACCAGGACGCCGACCGTGTCCGCGCCCGCCGCGCGCTGCGAGTCGAGCAGGAGCCGGCCGTGGGCGTCGTCGCCGACCCGCGCGAGCAGGGCGGTACGGGCGCCGAGGCGGGCCGCCGCGACCGACTGATTGGCGCCCTTGCCACCGGGATGCGTGGCGAGGTCGGAGCCGAGGACCGTCTCGCCGGGGGCGGGGCGGCGCTCGACGCCGATCACCAGGTCGGCGTTGGCCGACCCGACGACCAGGAGGTCGTACGTGGCGTCGTCATGGTCGTTCATCGGTGGATCCAGCTCCTGCTCTACGGGGGGTGACGGCGATGGTGGGGTTACGCGACCCCGGGCGGGATCGTGCGACCCCGGGCGAGGGCGGGGCGTCAGGAGAAGTCGGCCACGTTCTTCTCCGTGACCACCTTCACCGGCACCTTCACCATCGTGTCGACGTCCTTGCCGCGCACCGCCTTGACCGCGTTCTGCACGGCGATCCGGCCCAGCTCCTTCGGCTGCTGCGCCACGGAGGCGTACAGCGTGCCGCCCTCAACGGCCTTGAGACCGTCGGGAGTTCCGTCGAAGCCCACCACCGAGACCGACTTGCCTGCCTTGCCGCCCAGCGCCTTGGCGGCACCGAGGGCCATCTCGTCGTTCTCCGCGAATACACCGTCGATGCCGGGGTTGGACTGCATGAGGTTCGTCATGACGTCCAGGCCCTTGGTGCGGTCGAAGTCCGCGGGCTGGGAGGCGACGACCTTGATGCCGGGGTACTCCTTGATGCCCTCGGCGAAGCCCTTGCCGCGCTCGCGGCTCGCCGACGTGCCCGCGACGCCTTGCAGGGTGACGATCTTGCCCTTGCCGCCCAGCTTCTCCGCGAGGGTCTTCGCGGCGAGCTTGCCGCCCGCGACGTTGTCGGAGGCGACCAGCGTCGCCGCCTTCGCCTTGTTCACGCCGCGGTCGGCGGCGATCACCGGGATGTCCGACTTGTTGGCGCCGCGCACCGCCGGGCCCACCGCGTCCGAGTCGACCGGGTTGACGATGATCGACTTCATGCCTTCGCCGGTGAAGTTCTGCAGCTGGTTGGTCTGCTGCGACGCGTCGTTCTGCGCGTCCGTCACCGTGAGGTCGATGCCCGCCTTCTTGGCCTCCGCCTGCGCGCCCTCCTTCATCTGGACGAAGAAGGGGTTGTTCAGGGTGGAGAGCGACATGCCGACCTTCGTGGTCGTGCCGGACGAGGAGTCCTTGTTGAAGAACGAGATGCCGCCGATCACGGCCGCCACCAGTACGGCCGCCAGCCCCACCTTCAGGATCTGCGGCCCCTTCTTCCCGCCACCGGCTGCCGCGCCCGTCGAGGCTCCGGGCGTCGCCCCGGCCTTGCGGCGCAACGTGTCGAGCAGCACCGCGAGCGCGATGACGACACCGATCACGACCTGCTGCCAGAAGGCGGACACCGAAAGGAGGTTGAGGCCGTTGCGCAGGACCGCCAGGATCAGCGCGCCGATCAGGGTGCCGGACGCCTTGCCGACACCGCCCGCCAGGCTCGCGCCGCCGATGACGACAGCGGCGATCGCGTCGAGCTCGTAACCCTGCGCGGCCTGCGGCTGCGCGGAGACCAGACGCGAGGCGAGAACGATGCCCGCGACGGCGGCGAAGAGCCCCGCCAGGCCGTAGATGACGAGCTTCTGCCGCTTGACGCGCAGGCCGGAGAGGCGCGCGGCCTCTTCGTTGCCGCCGATCGCGTACATGGAGCGGCCGATGTACGTACGGCCCAGGATGAGGGCCGTGAGCAGACCCATCACGATCATCACGATGACCGGGACGGGCAGCCAGCCGCCGATCGTGTCACCGAGGTTGGAGACCGAGTCGGGGAACGGGATCGGGCTGCCCTGCGAGATCACCAGGGAGAGACCGCGGGCCACCGAGAGCATCGCGAGCGTCGCGATGAACGGCGGGAGCTTTCCGTACGAGACGAGCAGGCCGTTGACGAAGCCGCACGCTATGCCGGTGCCGACGGCGAAGATGATCGCCAGCCAGACCGGAAGCCCTTGTGAGGTCGCCGTCCAGGCGAGGACGGTGGCCGAGAGCGCGGCCACCGAGCCGACCGACAGGTCGATGCCCGCCGAGACGATGACGAAGGTGACGCCGAACGCGAGGATCGCGGTCACGGCGGCCTGCACGCCCACATTGAGCAGGTTCTGGGTGGTGAGGAAGTCGCCGGACAGTAGCGACATCGCCACCAGGAGTACGACCAGGGCGCTCAGCGCGCCGTTGTCGAGCAGCACGCGGCGGAGACCGGTGGCGCCACCCGCGTTGCTCTTCAGCGTTTCAGTGGCCACGGGAGGCCTTCCCTTCGGTTGCTTCGTCTGTCTGAACTGCCGTGTCGCTGCCCGTACTGCTGACGGCGAGTGCCATCACCGCGTCCTGCGTGGCGTCGCCCGCCGCGAGTTCGCCCGCGATGCGGCCCTGCGCCATGACGAGCACGCGGTCGCTCATGCCGAGGACCTCGGGCAGATCGCTTGAGATCATCAGGACCGCGTGCCCGGAGGCCGTCAGTTCGTTGATGAGCTGGTAGATCTCGACCTTCGCGCCCACGTCGATGCCGCGCGTCGGTTCGTCGAGGATCAGCACCTTGGTGTCGGCGAGCAGCCACTTGCCGATGACGACCTTCTGCTGGTTGCCGCCGGAGAGCGTGCGCACGTGCTGGCCGATCCCGGCCATCCGCACGCCGAGCTGCTCGGCGATCCTTGCCGCCGCGACGCGCTGGCCCTTGAGGTCCACGAGCCCGGAGCGCGTCGCCGAACGCAGCGTCACCAGGCCGAGGTTCTCCTGCACGGAGGCGTCCAGCAGGAGCCCTTGGCCCTTGCGGTCCTCCGGTACGAGGCCGATGCCCGCGCCCATCGCGGCGATCACGTCATGCCGGGGCAGCCGCTCGCCGCGTACGTCGACGGAGCCCGCGTCGTACGGATCGGCGCCGAATACGGCACGTGCCACCTCGGTCCGGCCCGCCCCGACGAGCCCCGCGAGGCCGACGACCTCGCCGGCCCGCACCTCGAAGCTGACGTCGTGGAAGACGCCGTCACGGGTGAGGCCGTCGACGGTGAGCAACGCGTCGCCCGTGTCGGGGCGTTCGCGCGGGTACTGCTGCTCGATGCTGCGGCCCACCATCAGCCGTACGAGCTCGTCCTCGGCGGTCGACGCGGGCACCTGGTCGACGCTGCGGCCGTCGCGCAGGACGGTCACGCGGTCGCCGAGGGCCGCGATCTCCTCCAGGTGGTGGGTGATGAAGACGACGCCGACGCCGTCCGCACGCAGTTGCCGCACGATCGCGAAGAGCTTGTCGACCTCCTCGCTCGTCAGGACCGCCGTCGGCTCGTCCATGATCAGGACGCGGGCCTGCAGGCTGAGCGCCTTGGCGATCTCCACCATCTGGAGCCGGGCGATGCCCAGTTCGCGCACCTTGGCGCGCGGCGACACCTGTACGCCGACCCGCTTGAGGAGTTCCCCGGCGGCCGACTCCATCGCCTTCCGGTCGATCATCCCGAAGCGGCGAGGCTGCCGGCCCAGGAAGATGTTCTCGGCGACGGTGAGGTCGGGTACGAGGTTGAACTCCTGGTAGATCGTGGCGATGCCGAGCCGTTCGGCGTCCTGCGCGCCGTGGATGCGGGCTTCCTTCCCGTCCACGAGGATGCGGCCGCTGTCGGGGCGGTAGGCGCCGGAGAGCATCTTGATGAGCGTGCTCTTGCCCGCGCCGTTCTCGCCGAGCAGGACGTGCACCTCGCCGCGGCGCAGGTCGAAGTCGACGGAGTCGAGCGCGACGACGCCGGGGAAGGTCTTGCGTATGCCTTCGATCCGCAGCAGCTCGGCGGCGTCGTGGCCGGGCTCGGGGACGCGGTCGGTGGTGCCGTCGGTGGTGCCGTCGGTGGTGCCGTCGGTGGTGCGCGGCAACTCGTCCGGGTTGCTCACGTGGTGCTCCTCTGGTCGGTGGGGGACTCGCCGCAGGAGCGGCGTACGACGAGGCGGGCGGGCAGGGTGACGGACTGCGGGCGCCTGCCCTCTATCCGGTCGACCAGGGCCTGTACGGCGGCCCGGCCCAGATCGCCGGTCGGCTGGGCGATGGCGGTGATCGGCGGATCGGTGTGCACGAACCACGGGATGTCGTCGAAGGCCGCAAGCGCGATGTCGTCCGGGACGCGCAGGCCGTGCGCCCGGATCGCGTCGAGCGCGCCGAGCGCCATCAGGTTGTCCGCGGCGAAGATCACGTGGGGCGGCTCGGGCAGCGCGAGGAACCGCTCGGTGGCCCGGCGCCCGCTGTCGGCCTGGAAGTCGCCCTGCCCGATGTAGCTGTCGGGCAGCGGAATCCCGTACGTGCCGAGGGCCTCGCGGAAGGCCTCGACGCGCTCGCTGCCCGTCGTGGTGGCCGCGGGCCCCGCGATGATCGCGAGCCTGCGGTGGCCGACGGCGTGCAGGTGGGCGACCAGGTCACGGATGGCTTCGCGGCCGTCGGCGCGGACGACGGGGACGTCCACGCCGGGGATCCAGCGGTCCACGAACACCATCGGGGTGCTGGAGCGCGCGGTGTCGAGCATCAGCGGGGAGCCGCCGTCGGTCGGCGAGACCAGGAGCCCGTCGATGCGTCGGTCCAGGAGGGTGCGTACGTGGTGGTCCTGCAGCTCGGGCCGCTCGTCGGCGTTGCCGATGATCACGCTGTAGCCGAGCGCGCGGGCCGCCTCCTCGACGGAGCGGGCCAGGGCCGTGAAGTACGGGTTCAGCACGTCGCTGATGACCAGGCCGAGCGTGCGGGTCTGGTCGGTGCGCAGTGAGCGGGCGACGGCGTTCGGGCGGTAGCCGAGGCTCTCTATCGCGGCGATGACGCGGGCACGGGCCGCCGGGCTCACCGAGGGGTGACTGTTCAGGACGCGCGAGACCGTGGCGACGGACACGCCTGCCTCGGCCGCGACGTCCTTGATGCTCGCCATCGCCGGTCCACCTCCTTGTGGAATCGATTACACGGAGGATTGGAATCGATTACACGGGTGGGTGGCAAGACCCTGGAGGGGCAGCGAGACCAGATTGTGATGCGGGGTGCTCAGGTGAGCGGAGGGGGCGGGGGTGCTTCTCGGGTCATGGACCGGGGCACTTGAACGGCATCCGGCGGATCACGTGTACGGCGCCCGGCGGGTCACCTGGACCGTGCCCGCCGGACTACGTGAACCGCACCCGCCCGATCACGTGAACCGCACCGTCAGCCACGGGCTGTCCGGGTCCGAGACCAGCTCGCGGTGGGCCTGGAGCACCGTCGTGTACCAGTCGCCGAACTGCTCCTCGTCGAAGTGCAGGCAGCGGCCGAGGACGTATCCCGCGGAGAACTCCTCCCAGGAGGCGTACGCCGCCCGGGCCGCGTGGCTCGCACGCTCGACGGCCGATTCGAGCTCCGCGTGCGTCGCGTACCGGGCGCCGCGCCCCCAGCGGGCCATCTTCGAGGCGCGCCCGATGTCCCAGGCGGCGACGGTACGGACGTGGCCGTCGGGCGGCAGGAGATCGTCGGCGCGGAAGCGGGACTCGTAGCGGATGATCTTTCCGACGAGGCCGCGCAGCGCGGCCACAAAGTCGTCGAGTTCGGGGTCGTGGCCCGGCTTGTGCGGGGCGTCTGGTCCTTCGCTCTCGAGGACGCGGTTGCGGATCGTCACCTCCACGCACTGGCGCCACAGCTCCGGGTCGACGCGCGGGCCGAACTGCTCGATCAGGGACGTACGGGCGCCGAGGACGAAGTCCCAGTACCACGGGCTGACTTCACGGCTCAGGAGCTGCTCCTGCATGCCGAGCCAGTCCTCGCGACTGTGTACGCCCCACCACTCCTCCAGTCGCTCGACCTCGGAGTTGTAGCCCGCGCCGTGCCAGTCCAGGGTGTTCCATGCGTCGCCGTTGGCGAAGCAGAGGTGGGCGCCGCAGGCCAGGCCGTGCAGCAGGGCGGGGGACCGCGGGGCGCCGGTGCGGCGGGTTTCGATGCGGTCGTGCAGGCGGCCGTCGACGTAGTGGTCCGCGTGCAGGTCGGCCCAGACGTCCCGTTCCTCGTCGGTCGTCAGGTAGAACTGCTGGCAGGGCGTGGCCGCGTTGACCACCAGGAGGTCGATGTCGTCGGGGAGTTCGGCGGCGAGCGTGCCGAGCGTGACGAACTCGTAGACCACCTCGGGGTGCGGGCGCGGGAGCAGCCCGGCGGTGTACATCTGCGCGATCCGGCGCCCGTCGGGAAGGTCGACGGTCAAGACCGGCCGCTCGCTCGCGCCCGGCTCGACATCGGCGACGGACACGGGGCGGTACAGGCCGGTGACGGCTATCGCCCGCAGGTAGGTGTACCCGTCGTCCGCCTCGCACAGCTCGTACAGGTGCTCTTCGAGGTCGGCGGGCGCCTGCCAGGGGGTGCCGTCGTCGGGCGCTTCGGCGTAGGGGAAGACGTCGTCGTGGTACTCGTCCTCGTACTCGTCCTCGGCTGCCGGGGCGTGCATGGGGCGTCTCCGTATCCGTTCCGGGGGGTGCCGCGCGGGGTCGATCTTGAACCGTAGCGGATGACGCGGCGGCGTAACGAGGCGAGTTGGCGGCCCCCAGCGGCCCCCAGCGGCCCCCGGCGGCTCCCTCGCCCCCGGTCAGGACCCCGCCGCGTCCATGGCCCTTCGCTCCAGCTCCGCGAGGCGTGCGTCGGCGGCCGCGCGACCCTGATCGGTGTTCTGCAGCGACTTGTGCAGACGCTGGGCCCGGATCGCCTGGGTGTAGTCGCCGATCAGCGTCAATTCGTCCCGCAGCACTGCCAGTTGGGCCGGATCGGGGCCGGTGTCGTCCAGCTCGCGGATCAGGTAGGCGCGAGCCGCCTCCACCATCCCCTGCTCGCGCGCGAGCTCCAGCCAGGTGGATTCCGGCTCGTCGTCCGGGTCGGTCCCGTAGTTGGAATCGTCGAACGAGCGCGCCCAGTCCTGTACTTGACCGGCCTCCTCCGGAAGCCCGGCCAGACCGCACCAGGTGTCGTACGTCGTCTCGTGGACCTCGCGCAGCAGGGGCAGGTCCTCGGCGAGGCAGTGCAGCCCCACCAGGACTACGGCCAGGCGCAGTTCGTCCGACATGGGGGCGTCGGCCTCGTGCTTGAGGAGGTGGCGCAGGAGAGCGCGGTCCGTGTTCCGCCGGTCGAACTGCGCGGCGCGCAGCGCGGCCACCCGGCGCGCCCGGTCCACCGCCACGCCGTCCCAGACCGTGCGGTCGCCCGTCCGCAGCAGGGCCAGGTCGGTGCGGCCCCTGGCGAGCACCTGCTCCCACAGGGGCGGGCGCGGGTGCGGATCGAGGCGCTTGTACGCCAGATGCTCGACGGCGTTGAGGAGCAGGTGGTCGGGTTCGGTGCGCAGGAGCGCCGCGTGCAGGCGCGCGACGAGCTGTACGGGGGAGCGCTCCGGAAGCCCGAGCGCGGCCCGCAGCTCGGCGCGGTGCGCGTCGAGGTCCGGCACGCAGTCCTCGCGGAAGTCGCCCTCCGTGTCGGCGATCTCGGCGAGTATCCGCGCTTCGCCGTCGGTCGGTGACAGGCTCACGTAGTCCTGCCAGCCGGGCAGTCCGACGAGGATCTCCAGGGCCTCGTCCACGCTGTTCCCGATGATCCCGGCGGACCCCTCGGAGTCGGCGTACAGCACGGATCCGTCCCCGCAGACGAAATACGTTCCCCCGGAATCGTCCCCCGCGATCGGTTCGAGCGGGCCGCCGGACGCGAGGCGGACCTCTTCGACGTGGTCCGCGCGGGACAGGTCGAATGCGAAAGGGAACGCGGCCAGCTCGGCCAGACGCGGGTCCTGTCGCAGCAGACGGAGTGCACGTTCGGTCATGCTCCGAAAGTAACAGCGGTCACTGACGGCAGACCCACAACAGGACTACCCGATTCCATATGCGGTTTCCGATCCCTTTCTTGCGGAATGGGGGATTCGTGGAACTTGGCTCAGGTGCCGCGAGTCTTCTGTTGTAGAGGGCGGTCACTGACCGGGCCGCCCAACCGGCCGCAGGACAGAAGCCATTGCATCTGCACTGATCAACGGCACTGATGAACGGCATGGATCAACCGCATTGAGCGACACGGGGGTGTTCGACTTGACCGACATCATTGAGCGCGTCACGGACCGACTGACGGGAACGCCGGGCGGCGCGGAGGCGACGGCGGCAGCGGGGGAGCTGACGCCGTACGTCACACCGCTGCCGGTGCCGCCGGTCCTGCGGCCGGACTCCGTGGACGTACGGGACGAGACCGACGTGCCCGTGGAGACCGAGGTCGCGCTGCGCCCGGCCTGGATCCGGCTGCACCCGCAACTGCCGCCGACCCTGATGTGGGGGTACGACGGCTGCGTACCGGGCCCGACGATCGAGGTGCGGCGCGGGCGCCGCGTGCGGATCGCCTGGACCAACCGCATCCCGAAGGGCAGCGAGTATCCCGTCACGTCCGTGGAAGTGCCGCAGGCCGATCCGCGGCCCAGCACCCTGCCGGGCCGCGCGGGCGTCGAGCCGAACAAGGACGTGGCGGCGCTGCCCGCCTGGTCGGTGACGCATCTGCACGGCGCGCAGACCGGCGGCGGAAACGACGGATGGGCGGACAACGCGGTCGGATTCGGCGACGCCCAGCTCTCCGAGTATCCGAACGACCACCAGGCGGTCCAGTGGTGGTATCACGACCACGCCATGAACATCACCCGCTGGAACGTCCAGGCGGGTCTCTACGGCACGTATCTGGTGAGGGACGACGAAGAGGACGCGCTGCACCTCCCCTGCGGGGAGCGGGAGATCCCGCTGCTGCTCGCCGACCGGAACCTGGACACGGACGAGGACGGGCGTCTGAACGGCCGCCTGCTGCACAAGACCGTGATCGTCCAGGAGAAAAACCCGGAGACGGGCAAGCCGGTCTCGGTGCCCTTCACGGGCCCGTACAGCACGGTCAACGGCCGCATCTGGCCGTACGCGGACGTGGACGCGGCCTGGCACCGTTTCCGCCTGGTGAACGCGTCGAACGCCCGTATCTACGATCTTGTCCTCGTCGACGAGGACAACAACCCGGTGCAGGGCGTCATGCACCAGATCGGCAGCGACGGCGGCCTGCTGCCGCGTCCCGTGCCGGTGGACTTCGACGACGCGCTGCCCACGCTCACCGTCGCCCCGGCCGAGCGGATGGACCTGCTGATCGACTTCCGCGCGCTGGCGGGCCGGCGGGTGCGGCTCGTGAACAAGAGCAGGGCTCAGGCGCCCGGAGTGCCGGACCCGGCGAACGACGTGCGTTATCCGCAGGTCATGGAGTTCCGCGTGCGGGACGCCGAATGTGAGGACCCCTTCTCGCTCCCGGAGGTCCTCTCGGGTTCGTTCCGCCCGCTGAGCCACGACATCGAGCACGGCCACCGACTGATCGTCCTGACGCCGCCCGCCACGAAGGGCGGTGGCGGTCACCCGGAGATCTGGGAGATGACCGAGGTCAAGGACGCGGGCGGCATCCAGGTGCCGACCGAGGGAGTCATCCAGGTCAAGGGCGCTGACGGGAAGACCAAGACGTACCGCAGGACCGCCCGCACCTTCAACGACGGCCTCGGCTTCACCATCGGCGAGGGCAGCCACGAACAGTGGAGCTTCCTGAACCTCGCGGTGAACCCGCCGGTGACCCACCCCATGCACATCCACCTGGCCGACTTCCAGCTGCTCGGCCGCGACGCCTACGACGCGTCGGGCTTCGACGTCACCGTGGGCGGCACCCTGGCCCCGATCAGCTTCGACCCGAAGAAGGAGATTCCCCTCGCCCCGAACGAGCGGGGCTGGAAGGACGTCTTCCTGGTTCCCGGCGGTCAAATGCTGCGGGTGATGGGCAAGTTCGACGGCGCGTACGGCCGCTTCATGTACCACTGCCACCTTCTTGAGCACGAGGACATGGGCATGATGCGCCCCTTCGTGGTCATGCCGAAGGAGGCCCTGAAGTTCGACCACGGGGCGGGGCACGGGGGCCACGGGGGCCACGAAGGAGGTCACACGGGCTGACTGAGGCCGCGGACGGCCGGCCGGTTCCGCAGGTCCTCGGAACGGACCAGCGGACGCCGGCCGTCATGCACACCCGGACTTCACCCGTTCGTGAATCGTCGCGCCGGTTCACGCCGGGTAGGGCTGTGCCCGGAGGCGAGCCCATGGATCAGACTGCGTTGCGTCCCAAGCCGATGCCCGGACAGGAGCACGGCGCTGGCGGCAAGTTCGGCGGAGGCGGCACGTTCGGCCGGGGTGCCGTGCCCGGTGTCCGACGGAAGCTCGGCATCGGGCGGAAGCCGGGTGCCGGGCGGACATCCGGCGCCGGGCGGACACCCGGCACGGGCCACGGATCAGGACCGGGCCACCGTCCGCATGCCGCGCGGCGGCGCGGGCGGCGGCTGGTCACCCTGCTCCTCGGGCTGCTCTTCTCGGTCGTCCTCGTCCTTTCGGGGGTGGGGCTCGGCACCGTCAGCGCCACCGTCATCGGCATGAGCAAGCTCGCCGACATGCAGAAGCAGGCGCAGGGCGGTGCTGGAGGGCAGGCCGGCGTCCCCGGTGGTCCCGTCGCTCCGGGCACCGCGTCCGAGTCCGCCGCCCCGCAGGAACAGCCGTCGAAGCAGCCGCAGAAGCAGCCCGGGAAGGACGCCGGGGGGACTTCCGCGCGCCCGGCCCTCGGCGTGGAGGCCGTCGACGCCCCCGGGGGTGCCGGAGCCCTGCTCGCCGGCGTGCACAGCCCCGGGCCGGGCCACAGCGCCGGTCTCGTACGCGGAGACGTCCTGCTCGTATTCGGCGGGACCCGCATCGCCTCGGCCAAGGCCCTGGCGGCGGCGGTCGCCGCCGCCGATCCGGGAAGGAACGTCACCGTGACCGTCCGCCACGTGAACGGCCGGCGGCAGTCCCTGTCGGTGACGCCGGGCTTCGTCACGTGAGACGCCGGGCTTCGTCACGTGGACCGACGTGAGCCGAGGTGATCCGACGCGGCGTGGCAGGCCCCCGTAAAGCCTCCGTAACCCGGTCGCGCGCACGCGGCCGTGCGGGCAGGATCGGCCTCACCGGCAGCGCACCGTACGCGCCGCAGTGAGCAGCCCTGGAGGCCCCCATGACCGGCACGACCGGCACGACCGGCACCCCCGCGCCCTTCACCGCCGACGACTACAAAGCCCGTATGGACCGCGCCGCGGCCACCGCGGCGGATGCGGGGCTCGCCGGGCTGGTCGTCGCGCCGGGCCCCGACCTGATCTGGCTCACCGGCTACCAGCCGGTGGCCACCGAGCGCCTCACCGTCCTCGTGCTCGCGGCCGGTCAGGAGCCGGTGCTCGTGGTGCCCACCCTTGAGGCCCCCGACGCGGAACGCGCGGCGGGCGCGAGCGCGCTGACCCTGCGCGACTGGACCGACGGCAAGGACCCCTACGCGGCGACCGCGCCGCTCCTGGACGTCGAAGGCCGCTTCGGGATCAGCGACAACTCCTGGGCCATGCATCTTCTCGGCTTCCAGAACGAGCTGCCGGACACCTCCTACGTGTCCCTGACCGAAGCGCTCCCCATGCTGCGCGCGGTCAAGGACGCCGCCGAGCTGGAGCGCCTCGCGGCGGCCGGCGCCGCCGCGGACTCGACGTACGAAGAGATCAAGAAGGTTCCCTTCGCGGGCCGCAAGGAGACCGACGTCGCCGCCGATCTCGACGCTCTGCTGCGGCAGTACGGGCACTCCCAGGTCGACTTCACCATCGTCGGCTCCGGCCCGAACGGCGCCAACCCGCACCACGAGGCCGGCGACCGTGTCATCCGGAACGGCGACATGGTCGTCCTCGACTTCGGCGGCCTGCTGCACGGCTACGGCTCCGACACCTCGCGCACGGTGCACGTGGGCGAGCCCGGCGCCGAGGAGCAGAAGGTCCACGACATCGTGCGCGAGGCGCAGGAGGCCGGCTGTGGCGCGGTGCGGCCCGGCGCCGCCTGCCAGGACGTCGACAGGGCGGCACGGGCGGTGATCACCGATGCCGGGTACGGCGAGCACTTCATCCACCGCACCGGGCACGGCATAGGCGTCACCACCCACGAGCCGCCCTACATGATCGAGGGCGAGGAGCTGCCGCTCGTGCCCGGGATGTGCTTCTCCGTGGAGCCCGGCATCTATCTGCCGGGCCGCTTCGGAGTGCGCATCGAGGACATCGTGACGGTCACCGACGACGGCGTACGGCGCCTCAACTCCACGCCGCGCGAGCTGGCGATCGTCAACTGACGCCCGCTGTCCGCCTCATGGCGTCGCGAGTACCGCGCACGACTCGGCGGGCAGCCGCAGCAGTCCGTCCGGGCCGGGTGCGGTGACCGGCTCCCATGCCGCGAGCACCCGTGACCCCCGGCCACCCAGCGGGACGTCGACCGCCTCCTTGCCGATGTTCACCGCGATCCGCAGGTCGCCCCGCCGCACCGCGAACCAGCGCTTCTCCTCGTCGTACGCGACCCGCAGCGCCGCCAGATCGGGGTCGAGGAGGTCGCCGCGGGCGCGGCGCAGGGCGATCAGCTCGCGGTACCAGGCCAGCACGCGCGCGTGGGGGTCGGTCAGGGGCTCGGCCCAGTCGAGACAGGAGCGGTTCCTGGTCGCCGGGTCCTGCGGATCCGGGATGTCCTCCTCGGCCCAGCCGTGCGCCGCGAACTCCCGCCGCCTGCCCCGGCGCACGGCGTCCGCGAGCTCGGGATCGGTGTGGTCCGTGAAGAACTGCCAGGGCGTGGTGGCGCCCCACTCCTCGCCCATGAACAGCATCGGCGTGAACGGCCCGGTGAGGGTGAGGGCGGCCGCGCAGGCGAGCAGTCCGGGGGAGAGGGAGGCGGAGAGCCGGTCTCCTTGTGCGCGGTTCCCGATCTGGTCGTGGGTCTGCGTATAGCCGAGGAAGCGGTAGGCGGGCGTCCGGTCGGTGTCGACGCGACGCCCGTGCCGGCGGCCCCGGAAGGTCGAGTACGTACCGTCGTGGAAGAAGCCGCCCGTCAGCGTTTTGGCCAGGGCCGCGAAGGGTGCGCGGGCGAAGTCTTCGTAGTAGCCGTGTGATTCGCCGGTGAGCGCGCAGTGCAGCGCGTGGTGGAAGTCGTCGTTCCACTGCGCGTGCAGCCCGAGCCCGCCCTCCGCGCGCGGGGTGACGACCCGCGGATCACCCTGGTCGGACTCGGCGATGAGCGAGAGGGGCCTGCCGAGCTCGGCGGACAGCCCGTCCACGGCCGCCGAGAGCTCCTCCAGGAAGTGGCACGCGCGGGTGTCGCACAGCGCGTGCACGGCGTCCAGGCGCAGGCCGTCCAGGCGGTAGTCGCGCAGCCAGGCGAGCGCGCTGCCGATCAGATACGCGCGCACCTCGTCCGAGCCGGGGGCGTCGAGGTTGACCGCGGCGCCCCACGGGGTGTGATGGGTCTCCGTGAAGTAGGGCCCGAAGGCGGGCAGGTAGTTGCCGGACGGGCCGAGGTGGTTGTGGACCACGTCGAGCACGACGCCGATGCCGTGCGCGTGCGCGGCGTCGACGAACCGTTTCAGCGCCTCGGGCCCGCCGTACGGCTCGTGCACGGCCCACAGGGACACGCCCTCGTACCCCCAGCCGTGCTGTCCGGGGAACGGGCAGAGCGGCATCAGCTCCACATGGGTGACGCCGAGTTCGGCGAGATGGCCCAGCCGCCCCGCGGCCGAGTCGAGGGTGCCGTCCGGTGTGTACGTCCCCACGTGCAGCTCGTACAGGACCGCGTCCCGCACCCCGCGCCCCGCCCAGGGAGCGCGCCACGCGTACCGGTCGTGGTCGACGACGGCGCTGAGCCCGTCGGGTCCTTCCGGCTGACGCCGCGAGCGGGGATCGGGCAGCACGGGTCCGCCGTCCAGCGAGAAGCCGTAGCGCGCCCCGTCGGCGGCGTCCGCCTCCGCCGTCCACCAGCCGGGCCGGCCCCCGGCGCGCTCCAGCGCGTGCGTGGCGCCGTCGCACAGCAGCGCGACGTGCTCGGCTCCCGGTGCCCACACCTCGAACTCCACCGCCGGTTCCCCCTTGTCTGCCGTCCGTTGACGGCCATCCGTCTTCATCCGTACGTCATCCGTGGTCACGTCCGTCCATCGTGCTGCAGAAGTGATCGCCTCGGGGTCGTTCCGCGTTTTCTGGACACTCCGGCCGAGCTGACCGACAATCACCAGGGTGACGTCCTCCTTCGAGATCCACACGTACCCCGCGCGGCTGACCGACGCCGAGCGCGACAGGGCGCTGAAGGTGCTCAGGGAGGGCGCTGCCCTCGGCAAGCTCTCGCACGACACGTTCGTGCGGCGCATGGAGCTCGCACTCGCCGCCCGGCAGCCCGACGAACTGGCCGCGCTCACGGCCGATCTGCAGACCGAGGGCCGCCTCTCGCGGGCGGTGTTCGGCGCCGTCGGCGCGGTCTCCGGGTTCACGGTCCGGCTGCGCAGGGTCTGGCAGGCCGAGAAGCTGCCGAAGCTGCTCCTGCCGGTACCGGCGAACCCGTACCCGCTGCGGATCGGCCGCGACCCCGCGAACGGGCTCAGGCTCAGCCACGAGACGGTCTCCCGGGTGCACGCCGAGCTGAGCAGGCAGGGCGGCATGTGGGTGCTGCGCGACCTCGGCTCGACGAACGGCACGTCCGTGAACGGCCGCAGGGTGATCGGCGCGGCCGTCGTCCAGGACGGCGATCAGGTCAGCTTCGGGAAGATGGGCTTCCGGCTCTCCGCCTCGTAAAGCCCCTCCCTCGTAAAGCCCCTCCCTCGTAAAGCCCTTCAGGGTGCCTGCACGCGCGCGTGGCGCGCTGCCGCGACCGTCGTACGCGACTGGTGCTCGGCCTGGTGCTCCACCGGTACCCAACGCGCACTGAACCGTTCGGCGAACGCGTCGCTCCAGCGCAGCACGAGCCGTTCGAGGCGGGGCGCCGACCGGTCGCCCGCCGCGTCCAGGACCCGCAGCAGCATCGCGGCGGCCCGCAGGGGAAGGCGGCGCCCGAAGGCGTCGACGCTGCCGATGTACGCCATCGACGTCCCCGCGGGCGGCAGTCTGGTCCAGTCGTCGGCGAGACCGGGCACCAGGTCGAGCGCCCAGCGTGCCGCGCGAAGGAGCGGCCCGTGCGCCCGGGGGAGCCGTGGCAGGGCCTCGCCGAAGATGTCCTCGACCAGGCGCGCGTCCTGGCGAAGGCGCCGCGCGAAGCCGCGCATGGCGAGGACCGGGGAGGGATGGGCTGCCGGGTCGTCCACGAGGTCGCTCGCCCACATCGGGACCTCGACGATGGCGGTCAGGCCGCCGTACCGGTGGGCGTGGTGCCAGGTGGTGTGCCGGGCGTCCTCGGGGAGGCTCGGATAGGCGGCGGCCGAGCCGGGGCCCGGCAGCACATGGACCCCCGGCCCCGAGACCGGCCAGCCCGCGGCGTCCGACGCCCCCGTCTCCACCGGTATGTGCAGCTCCGCTGCGGACTTGGCGAACGGCTCCGCAAGCCCCGGTATGTCCCGCGTCAACTGCACCCAGCTGCCGCCGAGGTCGGTGCCGTGCAGCGACACCTGGAGGTAGGGCCGGAGTTCGTCGATGACGCCGGTCAGGGTGCGGGTCTCGGGCGGCAGCCGGTCGGGCGGAAGCACGGAGGGTGACCACTCCGGCTGCTCGGGGCCGGCGGGGCGGAAGAAGTGCCGGTGGTAGTCGAACAAGGTGCGGGGCGCGGGGGTGCGGTGCAGGTTCGCGCCGTCCGGGTCGGCGCACAGCAGGAAGTGCCAGGAGGTGTCGGCACGCAGGTCCTCGTCCCGCAGGGCCCACTCCGCGAGGCGGAGCAGCGTCGAACCGCCGGTCGGCTCGTTCGCGTGCGCGCCGGCGACCACCAGGACGGCGCGGCGGGAGCGGCCGACGGACAGCAGGTGCAGGGGTCTTCCGGCGCGTGACGCGCCCACCTGGCGCAGCGTGCTCAGTTCGGGGCGGTGTGCGGCCAACTCCCTTGCGGACAGTACGAGTTCGGCCACATTGGGATAGCGCTGCTCCGCCAGTTGACTCACCCCTGACTTGTCCGCTGAAGCAATCCGCAGTACGCCACGAGGCAGGGCACGTGTCAAGCGTGCGGCCCAAGTGATGTCGTCCGGCGGCGCTCCTGCCCCGCAGCGTCACCCGAATGGGTGTATGGAGGCTGCGTGGGGCGCCCCGCGGTGATCCCCTGAAGTCCCATCGCACGGCCGTGCGCCGTGCCGAGTCCGAACGGGGTCCGCTGTGTCGTTGAGCTCGGCCCCTCGCGGGCACCGTCCGTCACCGGCGCCGCCGCATTCGTCCCCGCACGCCGGACGGAAAGCCGGACGGAGTGCCGGTCGGATAGCCGGTCGGAGCCCGGGGCAGCACGCCGGACGAACCGGAACGCCCAGCCTCCTTGCCCCCGGCGTGGAGCGTGACCCGTACCCGCTCTACCGCGCTCTCCGCGAGAGCTTCCCCCTCGTCCGCGACGAACTCCTCGGCGCCTGGCTGCTCAGCCGGTACGCGGACGTGCGGGCCGTACTCGACGGCACCCGGACCGGTCCCGCGACGACCCTGCCCGGACCGGCCACCCGCCCGCTCCTGGAGCCCGCACTGCGGGCCGCCGCCGAGCGCGTCGCCTACGTCCTCGCCCGGCGCGTGGCCCGGCGGCAGGAGGTCGACCTCGTGGCCGAGTTCAGCGCGTGGCTGCCCGCGGCGGCCGCCGTCGCCGCGCTGGGGCTGCCCGGGGAGGACGCCGCACGGGTGCGGGAGTGGTGCCGTACGGGGCCGGTGCACGCCGACGGTGTGCACCCGGAGTTCGCCGGGCTGCTGCGTCCGCATGTCGTGCGGCGGCGCGACCGCCCCGGCGCGGACCTGCTCTCCGTGCTGTGCGGTGTCCGCGCGGACGGGCAGCCGCTCTCGGACGAGGCCGTCACCGCACTCGCCGCCGCGCTCCTCACCGGAGGCGGCGAGGCCACCGCCCTGGCCCTTGCCTCCTTCCTCGCCAACCTCCTCGACCATCCCGCCCAGTTGGACCTCGTGCGCGCCCGTCCGGGGCTGATACCCGGCGCGTGGGCGGAGTCCCTGCGCCGGGATCCGCCCACGCCCGTCGTCCTGCGCCGCGCGACCGCTCCGATCACCCTGGGCGGCACCGCGCTGCCCGCGGGCTCCGTCGTGGCCTGCCTCATCGGCTCGGCGGGACGCGATCCGTTCCGCTTCGCCGACCCCGACCGCTATGACATCTTCCGCACGGACGCGGCACACCTCGCGTTCGAGACGGGAAGCCCCTTCGGGCCGGCCGCCACCGTGGCCGGACTCGTCGCCGAGTGCGGCCTGCGCGCCCTCCTCGATGCCATGCCGGGCCTGCGCTGGGCGCCCGGCTTCAGGCCCGCGCACAGGGGACTGATGGCGCGGGCGCCACGCCTCCTACTCGTCCGCCCCTCCTGAGCCCGCTCCTGCCGGGCCCGCCCCTCCCGGCACCCGCTCAAGCAGCACCACGGGCAGCTCCCCGAAAAGCTCCTCCACGCGCGCGTGCCCCGTGAACTCCCGCCCACGGGTGAGCAGATCCACCCACCGCCCCTCCGGAAGCGCCAGTTCCGTCGTGCCCCAGCCGCCCGCTTCGGCCAGGCGCAGGGAGAGCCGGGTCACCGCCGCGATCACCTCTCCGGAGCGCGAGAAGGCCACGCAGTGCGCCGCGCCGGGCCCCCGCGCGGCAAGCGGCTCGTACGTCGCGGCGCCGCCGAACAGCTCCGGGCGCCGCCTGCGCAGCCGCAGCGCGGCCGTCGTGACGGCCAGTTTCTCCTCGGAGAGGTCCCAGCGGTCACGGTGCTGCTCCAGGTACTCCAGGACATGCGGCTGGAACCGCACGAGCCGCCTGTTGTCCGGGTCCACCAGGGCCCGGTACTCGCTCTCCGTGCCCTGGTAGAGGTCGGGCACCCCGGGCATCGCCAGCTGGAGCAGCGCGGCCCCCAGGAGGTTGGCCCGCACGTGGGGCCGCAGTGTGCCCGCGAACTCCGCGACCGTGTAGAGCGGCGGTCCGCAGGGGCCCGCCTCCACGAACGCCGTCACGGCCTTCTCGTACGCCTCGTTCGGCTCGGTCCAGCTCGTGTGCAGGCCCGCCTCGCGCACGTGCTTGAGCAGTGCCTTCTGCAGCCGCTCGTCGTAGGGGAAGCCGAAGCCGACGGCCGTCTGCCAGGCCGCCCAGGCGAGTTGGGCGTCCGGCGCGCTGGTGCCGCCCGCGCGCGCGGTCTGCTCGGTCAGGTCGACCAGGAGATCGGCCCACTGCTCCGGGCACTGGGTGAGGACCGAGATGCCCGCCCGTACGTCGGCGCTGCGCTTCGTGTCGTGCGTGGTGAGCACCGTCCCCGCGTAGGGCCAGTCGCGCTGCACGCGCGCGCAGTAGGCGTGGAACGCCTCCTCGGAGACCGCGGGACGCTCGGGGGAGCCGCCCACCTCGGCCGCCGAGAGGAGCGGCGCGTGCCGGTAGAACGCCGTGTCCTCGACCGCCTTGGCCCGCAGCGCCGACGAGGTCTGCGCGAACCGCGCGCGGAAGCCGTCGAGCGCGGGCCCGGAACCGAGACGGCCCAGGACCAGATCCCGTACGACGTCGACCGCCTCGGCCTCCTCCCGCACCGCGAAGGCGGCCTTGGCCTCTTCGGCGGCCCCCACCGTGAGGACCGATGCCGGTTCGACGCCCCCGGAGACGTAGGGCCGGTAGACGGGAAGGCGTACCAGCAGCTCCAGGAGCGCGGTGCGCAGGGCCCACGGCGCGTGGTCGCGCAGCGCGGGGTCCCCGGCGCACAGCGCGGTCGCCTCGCGCGTGAGACGGTCGGTCTCGGCGGCGAGCTCATGGGTGAGCACCTTGTACGCCGCGCGCCGCACCGTCGCGTCCCAGTCGCCGCCCCGGTCCACCGGAGGCGCCGTGAACCTGCGGTACTGCCCGAGGAGTTCACCGGCCCCCGCCGGGTCCGTGAAGAGGCCGTCGAGGTGGCGCAGGGCGTCGTAGCCGGTGGTGCCCGCGACGGGCCACGCGGCCGGCAGCTGCTCCCCGTCGGCGAGGATCTTCTCGACGACCGTCCAGCGGCCGTGGGTGGCCTCGTGCAGCCGCTGGAGGTAGGCCCCCGGATCCGCGAGCCCGTCGGGGTGGTCGATCCGCAGCCCTTCCACGACCCCTTCCCGCAGCAGCCCGAGGATCTTCGCGTGGGTCGCGTCGAACACCTCCGGGTCCTCGACCCGCACCCCGATGAGGTCCGAAATGGTGAAGAAACGCCGGTAGTTGAGCTCCGTACGGGCCAGGCGCCACCACCCCAGGCGGTACCACTGGGCGGCCAGGAGCTGCGGCAGCGGCAGCCCCGCGGTGCCTTCCCGGAGGGGGAAGGCGTGCTCGTGGTAGCGCAGCACGTCCCCGTCGACCCGCAGGCGCTCCAGCTCGTCGCCGACCCCGCGCCCGAGCACCGGAAGCAGCACCTGGCCGCCGCCCGCCTCCCAGTCGATGTCGAACCACCGCGCGAACGGCGAGTCCGGGCCCTCGCGCAGCACCTCCCAGAGGGCGTGGTTGTGGCGGGGCACCGCCGCCATGTGGTTCGGCACGATGTCCACGACAAGGCCGAGCCCGTGCTCCCGCGCGGTGCGCGAAAGGGCCCGCAGCCCCTCCTCGCCGCCCAGCTCGTCACGCACGCGCGCGTGGTCCACGACGTCATAGCCGTGCGTGGACCCCGGAACGGCTTCGAGCACCGGCGACAGATGCAGGTGCGAGACTCCGAGGGAGGCCAGATACGGGACGGCCGCTTCGGCGGCCGCGAACGGAAACTCCGGCTGGAGCTGCAGCCGGTACGTGGCGGTGGGCGGTGGCGGCACCGCGTGCTCCGAGCGCTCAGGCGTCATGCGAACCTACGTACCCGCCCGGAGGGCTTTCGTGCCATCGACTCATGCGTGTGGCGGCGGACGCGTCGTTAGCGTCGGACGATGGCTGAAGAGGAACAGACCGGACGGGACGAATCCGGCGCACGGGGATTGCTGGACACCTACCGGGAAGTGATCGGGCACACCGGAGCGCTCCTTCCGGTGATCTCGTTCCTCGGCAGGCTCCCCGTGGCCATGATCCAGTTCGGCAGTGTCCTGCTTGTCACCGAGACCAGCGGATCGCTCGCCACGGGCGGCGTGGTCGCCTGCGCGCTCGCGCTCGGCCAGGTGACCATGGGCCCGTTCGTCGGCCGCCTCGCCGACCGGCACGGCCAGCGCACCGTCGTCCTCGGCTTCTCGCTGCTCAACGCCGCGGCGATCGCGGTGTACACGCTCGGCGCCCTCCTCGGCCTTCCCACGCCCGCGCTCGTCGTCCTCGCCGTGCTCGCCGGGGCGAGCATCCCCGGCATCGGCCCGCTGGCCCGCGCCCGCGCCGTCCCGCTGGTCCGCGGGGCGGGCGGCGACGACCGTCTGGTCAACACCGTGCTGTCCCTGGAGAGCACCATGGACGAGCTGTCCTTCGTGCTCGGCCCCGCCCTGGTGGGCCTCGCGGCCGTGGCGGGACATCCGGCGTACGCCTTCGGGGCGGCGGCGCTCCTGGTCGCGGTCTGCGGCTCCGGCTTCGCGCTGCACCCCACGGGGCGGACCGCGCGGGCGACCCGCGAGGAGGGGGCACGCGCGCGTGGCGCCCGGCAGCGGCTGCCGCGCGAGGTGATCGTCGTACGCGTCGGCCTTGTCTTCGTGGGCGTCCTGCTCGGCGCCTGCGGAGCGGGCATCACGGCGCTCACCGAGGAGCTGGGGCAGCCGGGCCAGGCAGGGCTCGTCTACGCCGCCATGGGCGTCATGAGTGCCGTCGTGGGGCTCTCCATGGCCGCGCTGCCCGAGCGCTTCGGGCTCTACGCGCGCTGGCGCGTGGCGACGGCCGCCGCGGCGCTGCTCTCCCTGCCGCTGGTGTGGACGGACAGCATGACGGGCCTGTACCTCGTGGTGACCGTGTTCGGCGCCATCTACGCCCCGAACCTGATCACCGGTTTCGCGCTCACCGAACGGTCCTGTCCGCCGCGGCGGCTCGCCGAGGGGATGACGTTCGCCGCAAGCGCCTTCGTCGGCGGCCAGGCGGTCACGCTCGCCGTGGCGGGACGCCTGGCCGAGTCGTACGGCCCCGGCGCGGCGTTCGCACTCGGCAGCGCGGCCGCCGCCGTCGCGTTCCTGGTCGCGCTTGCCGCCCGCCCCACGGCGGGCGGCAGCGCGAACGACGCGCCCTTGGTCACGCAGGCCGCTGCAGGACGATGAGGCTTTGGTCGGTGAGCGTCAGACGCTCACCGGCCCCCGCCTTCGCCCCCGTGTCCGGCGGCACGCCCTCCGCCTGCGCGGTGTCCACGACCACCTGCCACTGGCGGCCGTGATTGACCGGAATCACGAACTCCAGCGGTTCGGGCGAGGCGTTGAACATCATCAGGAACGAGTCGTCGGAGATCCGCTCGCCGCGCGTGCCCGGCTCGGAGATGGCGTTGCCGTTCAGGAACACCGTCAGCGCCCGTGCCTGCGACGCGTCCCAGTCCTCCTGCGTCATCTCCTCGCCCTCCGGCGTGAACCACGCGATGTCCGAGAGCTCGTCGTGCGTGCCCTCGACCGGACGGCCGTGGAAGAACCGCCTCCGGCGGAAGACGGGGTGATCGCGCCGCAGCCACGCCATCGCGCGCGTGAACTCCAGCTGGGCGCACTCGCCCTCGGGCCAGCGCACCCAGGCGATCTCGTTGTCCTGGCAGTAGGCGTTGTTGTTGCCCCCCTGCGTGCGGGCGAACTCGTCGCCGTGGCTGAGCATGGGTACGCCCTGGGAGAGCATCAGGGTCGCGATGAAGTTGCGCATCTGCCGTTCGCGCAGCTCCAGGATGTCCGGGTCGTCCGTCTCGCCCTCGGCGCCGCAGTTCCAGGAGCGGTTGTGGCTCTCGCCGTCCTGGTTGTCCTCTCCGTTGGCCTCGTTGTGTTTCTCGTTGTACGAGACGAGGTCGTGCAGCGTGAAACCGTCGTGGCAGGTGGTGAAGTTGATCGACGCCAGGGGGCGCCGCCCGTCGTCCTGGTAGAGGTCCGACGAACCGGTGAGCCGGGACGCGAACTCCGCGAGGGTGCGCGGTTCGCCCCGCCACATGTCGCGCACCGTGTCGCGGTACATGCCGTTCCACTCGGTCCACAGCGGCGGGAAGTTGCCCACCTGATACCCGCCCTCGCCGACGTCCCACGGCTCGGCGATCAGCTTCACCTGGCTCACCACGGGGTCCTGCTGCACGAGGTCGAAGAACGAGGACAGCCGGTCCACCTCGTGGAACTGCCGGGCGAGCGTCGCCGCCAGGTCGAAGCGGAAGCCGTCCACGTGCATGTCCGTGACCCAGTGCCGCAGCGAGTCCATGATCATCTGGAGCACGTGCGGCGACCGCATCAGGAGCGAGTTGCCGGTCCCCGTGGTGTCCATGTAGTAGCGGGGATCGTCCATGAGGCGGTAGTACGAGGCGTTGTCCAGGCCCTTGTAGGAGAGCGTCGGGCCCAGGTGGTTGCCCTCGGCCGTGTGGTTGTAGACGACGTCGAGGATCACCTCGATGTCCGCCTCGTGCAGCGCCTTGACCGCCTGCTTGAACTCCAGGACCTGCTCGCCCCGGTCGCCCCAGGAGGCGTACGCGTTGTGGGGCGCGAAGAAGCCGATCGTGTTGTAGCCCCAGTAGTTGTTGAGGTTCATGTCGACCAGGCGGTGGTCGTTCACGAACTGGTGCACCGGCATCAGTTCGAGAGCCGTCACGCCCAGCTGCGTCAGGTGATCGATGACCGCCGGATGCGCGAGCGCCGCGTACGACCCGCGCAGCTCGTCGGGAAGATCCGGGTGCTGCATGGTCAGGCCCTTCACATGGGCCTCGTAGAGCACGGTCTCGTTGTACGGGGTGCGCGGCGGTCGGTCGTCGCCCCAGTCGAAGTACGGATTGACCACCACGGAGGTCATCATGTGCGGCGCGGAGTCCATGTCGTTGCGCTTGTCGGGGGCGCCGAAGCGGTAGCCGTACACCTCCTCGCCCCAGTCGACCCGGCCGCTGACCGCCCGGGCGTAGGGATCGAGCAGCAGCTTCGCCGAGTTGCAGCGGTGCCCCTGCTCCGGTTCGTAAGGGCCGTGCACACGGAAGCCGTACCGCTGGCCCGGCATCACGCCCGGCAGGTACGCGTGCCGCACGAACGCGTCGGACTCGCGCAGCTCGACGGCTGTCTCCGAGCCGTCGTCGTGCAACAAACAGAGCTCCATGCGGTCGGCGGTCTCGGAGAAGACCGCGAAGTTCGTGCCGGCGCCGTCGTACGTCGCACCGAGTGGATACGCCTGCCCTGGCCACACCTGCATGCATCCGACTCTTCCACTACCGCCCCCTCGGCCCGGGGTCACATTGGCGAGAGTCTCCCCGAAAGTGGGGCAACCACGCAGGAGTTGAGGCCGTCTAACGGACCGACCACATACTCGGTATGCCCATGAGTGGGACATGAGGGGAAATAGGGGGGGATGTGCGCGAACTAGTCAGACGCCATCTGGGGAAGGTAGTGGCGGGGACGGCGGTCGCCGTGGCAGCCACCGCCGTGATGGCAGGACTCACGCTGGGGGGCTCGGCCGGGGCGGGGGAGTCCGGGAACCAGGACCGCAGCGCGGCCGCGGGAGCGGCACAGCAGAACGCGATCCCGAAGGACGGGGTCGTCGAGGCCGCGCCCGAAGAGGGCGAAAAGGGAATCGGCAGCGACCCGCTGACCGACGACGAGATGAAGCGGGCCGAGCAGATAGCCATGTCCGGCAATCTGCGCAGGTCCGCCAGGGACGTGGAGGGCGACCGCGGCCCGCAGCTCCTCGCCAACAACCTGAGCGAGGCGGACCCGACCGAGGCCGTCGACCCCGACAGGCCGCGCCGCGCGGAGATCGTCTACTACGACTACAAGTCCGACGCGCTGGTCACCAAGACGGTCAACCTCGCCACGGGCAAGGTGGAGAACACCGACACCTCGCACGGCGTCCAGCCGCCGGCGGCCAAGGACGAACTGCGCGAGGCGGCGCAGCTGCTGATCGACGATCCGCTCGGCAAGGACCTCAAGAGCGACTACAAGCACGCGATGGACAAGGAGCTCACCTCGCCGGACCAGCTGACGCTCAGCGCCTTCGTCTTCCACAAGGAAACCGTCGAGAAGCTGCCTGCCCCGCTCGCCAAGTGCGGCGAACACCGGTGCCTCAGCATCGTCAGCAAGGTCGTCAACGGCCCCTGGATCGACACCCGTGACCTGATCGTCGATCTGAGCGCCCGCACCGTCACCCGCCTCCGCTGAGCGGCGCCGGACACCCGGCCGCTCCACTTCACTTCCGTACAAGGGAGTCATTTCGCATGCTCGTGAACAGACTTGGGCGCGCCCGCAAGCGCGTCTCCATCGGCCTTGCGGTCACCGCGCTCCTGGGCGCCGCCGTCGCCACCGCAGGCCCGGCGGGCGCCACACAGAACGCCGCCAAGGACGCCCCCGCCGCCGACGCCCCGGCGTGCAGCGACGACTACCGCATCGAGCAGACCGTCGACGGCGGTACCACCTGGCGCATGTGCTGGCACTACAACACCAACGCCGGCCTCGTGCTCGACAACATCTCGTACCAGCCGAAGAACGAGCCCAAGCCCATACCCGTCCTCACCAGCGCGCGGCTCGCCCAGGTCCACGTGCCCTACGACGACGGCGAGAACGAGTACCAGGACATCACCGGCGCCACCTTCGGCACGGACCTCCTGCCGCTGAAGCCCGCCGAGTGCCCCGGCGGCACCATCAAGACCGTCAAGGTCGGCGCTTCCTCGCCCATCCCCGGCGGCAAGGTGAAGGGCCTGTGCACCACCACGCGCGCGCGTGGGCACGCCTACCGCATGACCCCGGACATCTACTCCAACCCGGAGAAGGTCTACCAGGCGCAGGGCAAGGACCTGCTGATCTACACCGTCAACCAGGCGTCCTGGTACGAGTACATCACCGAGTGGCGCTTCTCGTCGGACGGCACGATCACCTCGAACGTCGGCGCGACGGGCAGCCTCGCACCGGAGGACTACAACGGGACCGACGGCCGCGGCTGGCCCATCGGCAAGGGCGCCCGTGACTACGCGGAGAGCCACAGCCACAACATCTCCTGGCGCCTCAACTTCGGCCTCGACGGCTCCCCGAAGGCCAAGGTCGAGCAGTACGACTCCAAGGTGACGCCGCCCACCGGGAACGGCAATCCGAAGACGAAGACGACCCGCACCCCCGTCACCAAGGAACTCATCGGCGACATCAAGGGCATGCGCTGGTGGCGCGTGGTGAGCACGGCCGGCAAGAACGCGGACGGCCACAAGAGGTCGTACGAGATCGTGCCGGGCCACACGGTCAAGCACCCCGGACGCAACTACAGCAACCACGACGTGTACTTCACCGAGTACAAGAAGTGCGAGAAGTACTCCAGCGACAACCTCTCCTCCAACTGCGGCGGCAAGAGCGTGGACAAATGGGTCAACGGCCAGACGCTCAAGCACCCGATCACCTGGGTCAACATCGGGTTCCACCACATCGCCCGGGACGAGGACCAGCAGCCCATGCCGGTCCACTGGCAGGGCTTCTCGCTCGCCCCGCGTGACGTGACCGCTATGAATCCGCTCACTCCCGCCGACCTCGCCGACCAGAACGGCCATACAGGCGGGCGGTAGTTGAGAAAACACCCTCTCCATCCGGCTGCACCGGCCGCCGCTCCCGGAGTACCCTTCCTTGATCGTTGAACGGGGGAGTGCTCGGGGGAGCGGAAGGGGTGCGCTGGGTGAGCTCGGGAGGGCGGGAACTGCCCCCTGGTGACGAGGGTCACGAGGGGAGTTCCGCGGACGGCCCGCCCGGAGCGGTGTCCCTGGCGCGGCCGATGGAGATGGGATCTCAGATCGGACCCGAACTGGACTGGGGCCCCGAAGCCTGGCGCGAGGTACGTACTCGCGCCCAGCGCGCCGGGCGGGCCTATATCTGGCTCAACCTCGTGGAACAGCGGCTGCGCGCCGTCGTGGCCGCTGTTCTGCGCCCCATCTACGAACCGGTCCACGCCGACGACTGGGTGGTCGCCGCCGCCGGACCCGCCGGGCAGGAATGGGTCCAGCGGGCCGTCGCCGTACGCGAAGTGAGCCGCCGCAAGGGCTACTTGCTCGACCCGGCCGACGACAACGTCCTCAGCTTCCTCACGCTGCCGCAGCTGCGTGAGCTGATGGTCCAGCACTGGCCCTGCTTCGAGCCGTACTTCGACGACCGCAGGGACGTCGAGCTGGCCCTGGACGAGCTCGAGGTCACCCGCAACGTGGTCTCGCGCAACCGCGCGCTGTCCACCGCCGTGCTCGCGCAGGCCGAGCGCGCTTCGGCCAGGCTCCTGGACATACTCGGCGCGGGCACCGACACACCGTCCGCGCGCAGGCTGCCCGTCGACGCGGTCGAGTCCCTGGTCGGCGACCGGTACGCCGACGTGGTGGGCGTCCACTCGGACCGGGTGCGGCTGCTCCGGCAGTTCCCGGCCGAGGACATCTTCGGCGGGGCCCGTCGCCTCGACGCGATCGGCATAGGCCTGAACCTCCTGGTCCAGAACTTCTCCGGGCGCCGCCTCGTGCGCCTGGCGGAATCCGGCTGCCGGGTGCGGCTGCTCTTCCTCAACCCGGCCAGCAGTGCGGTCAAGCGCCGGGAGCGTGAACTGGGCCTGAAGCGGGGCGAGCTGAGCCGCAGCGTCGAGATGAACATCCTGCACATGCGCCGGGTGCGGGCCCGGCTTCGCGATCCCGGCGCCTTCGAGATCCAGGTCTTCGACGAGACGCCGCGCTTCACCGCGTATCTGGTCGACGGGGACGGCGCGGACGGCATCGCGGTCGTCCAGTCGTACCTGCGCAGGACGCGGGGGATGGAGGCGCCGGTGCTCGTGCTGCGCGGCGGTCGCCGGGTGGTGAAGGCGGACGAGCCGGACGAGACCGGACTCTTCGAGACGTACCGGGAGGAGTTCGAACTGGCCTGGACGGACTCGCGGCCGGTCTCCTGAGGCGCCGGGCCGGGAAGCGCGGGCGGTGAGCGCGGCGGTAAGCGGAACGCGCGCCTCGGATTGTCAGTGGCGCGTGGGAACCTGGTGGTCAATGGGGGAAAGCACCACAGAGAAGGGGGCGGCCATGGGCTGGCACCGGGAGCTGCTGATCGGGTTCGACCTGGAGACGACCGGGACGGATCCGTTCGAGGCGCGCATCGTCACGGCGGCCGTGATCGAGGTCAGGGCCGGCGAGACGCTGGGCCGCAAGGAGTGGCTCGCCGACCCGGGGGTCGAGATCCCGGCGGAGGCCGTGGCGGTGCACGGCATCTCGAACGAACGGGCCGCGGCGGACGGCAGACCGGCCGCGGAGGTCGCCGACGCGATAGCGGCGGTCCTCGTGTCGTACTGGCAGTCGGGTGTCCCGGTCGTCGCGTACAACGCCACCTTCGACCTGACCCTGCTCTCCGCCGAGTTGTGCAGGCACGGCCTGCCGTCCCTGCGCGAGCGGCTGGGCGGTGCGGACCCGGCCCCGGTCATCGACCCGTACACGATCGACCGCTCCGTCGAGCGCTACCGCAAGGGCAAGCGGAACCTCGAAGCGGTCTGCACGGAGTACGGAGTGCTTCTGGAGTCCGCCCACGACGCCACGTCGGACGCCCTGGCCGCGGCCCGCCTCGCCGCCGCGATAGCCGAGCGCCACCCCAAACTGGCCGCGTTCGGCCCCGCGGAGCTGCACCGCCGCCAGATCGACTGGTATGCGCAGTGGGCGGAGGACTTCCAGAAGTTCCTGCGGAAGAAGGGGCAGGAGGACGCGGTGGTGGACGGCACGTGGCCGCTGCGGGAGCAGTTCAGCGAGTCCGCGTCCGGAGTCTGAGGCCCTTCAGGGTCTGAGGCAGGCGCCTCAGAAGGGGTACCACCGCACGCCCGGATCGCCGTCACGCAGCGAGGCGACCCGGCGGCGGAACTCCGCCAGGGCCTTGGGGTTGGCGGGAGCGTGCTGTGCGACCCACGCACAGCTGGCCGTCTCCCGCGCGCCCCGGAGCACCGCGCACCCCTCCCACTCCCGCACGTCCCAGCCGTACCGCGCGACGAACCCGTCGTACGCCTCGGCCGCAAGGCCGTACCGGTCACGCGAGAGCGCCATCACCACGAGATCGTGCTCCCGCAGGTCGGCGGAGAAGGTCTCCAGGTCCACGAGCACCGGACCGTCCGCACCCACAAGGACATTGCGGGGGAGAGCGTCGCCATGAATGGGGCCGGGGGCGAGACGGGGGGTGAGCGCCGACGCGGCCGCCTCGAAGCCGTCCCTGCGCTCGCGCAGATAGTCCGCGTCCTCGACGTCGATCGCGTCACCGGCGAGCCGCAGCCACCGCTCGACCCCGCCGAGGAGCTCACGCCGGGGCAGCTCGAAGCCGGGCGCGGGCAGCGCGTGCACGAGGCGCAGGAGTGCGGCGACGTCGCGCGGCTCGGCCGGACGCACGGCGTCCGGCAGCCGGTGCCACACCGTCACCGGATGCCCGTCCACCAGACGGGGCGCGTCCTCGGCCGCCCGTACCGCAGGCACGCCCGAGTCCTCGAGCCACCGCGCGACCCGCAACTCCCGGCGCGCACGGTCGAGAAGCTCGGGTGCCGCCCGTCCGACCTTCACCACCGAATCGCCGCTGCCGAAGACCGCGTTCTCGCCGAGTGCGAGCAGCGCCGCGTCCCGCTCGAGTCCCGCAGCGCTCAGTACGTCCCTTGCCCGCGCCTCGTCCATCCGCTTCCTTCCGCACCGCTCGCTGTCCGTGCCCGACACATTCTCCCATTTGCACAGGCCAAGAGGCTGCCGGGCCTGCGCAGCTGCTTGACGTATCAAGATCCCATCAGCACGATGACGGGGGCCGCCTGGGCGGCCAAACCCCGATGAGCCGCCCAAAGGAGCCGATTCCGTGACATTGGCGACCGCAACGAAGCGGTCAGCGAAAGGCGCGTCCGCCCGCAGAGGCACGGACCATGGCGCCTGGTTCCTGGTCCTTCCCGCATTGATCCCGATCCTGATCCTGAGCGTGGGCCCGCTGCTCTACGGCATCGCGCTCGCGTTCACCGACTCCCAGTCGGGCCGCACCGAGCCGACCCAGTGGGTCGGCGCCCTCAACTTCCAGGATCTGCTGCACGACACGCTGTTCTGGGACTCGTTCCGCATCGGCCTGCTCTGGGCGTTCGGCGTCACCGTGCCGCAGTTCTTCCTCGCGCTCGGCCTCGCCCTGCTCCTCAACCAGCCGTTGCGGATGCGCTGGCTGGCGCGGGCGCTCGCGATCATCCCCTGGGCGATGCCCGAAGTGGTCGTCGGCATCATGTGGCGGCTGGTCTACCACCCCGACGCGGGCGTGCTCAACGAGACGCTCTCCAACCTGGGCCTGGGGGAGGGCAAGGACTGGCTCACCGGGACGGCCACCGCGCTCTTCGCCGTCATCGTCGTCGGCATCTGGGCGGGCATGCCGCAGACCACCGTCGCGCTGCTCGCCGGGCTGCAGAACACCCCGCGCGAACTGCACGAGGCCGCCGCGATGGACGGCGCGGGTGCCTGGCGCCGCTTCCGCACCGTCACTTGGCCCGCGATCAAGCCGATCGCCCTCGCCATCACGGCGCTCAACTTCATCTGGAACTTCAATTCCTTCGCCCTGGTCTACGTCCTCACCCAGGGCGGCCCCGGCGGCCGCACCCGCCTGCCGATGCTCTTCGCCTACGAAGAGGCCTTCCGCTACGGCCAGTTCGGCTATGCCGCGGCCATGGGCTGCGTGATGGTCGCGGTGATCTCCGTGATCCTCGCCTTCTACCTCGTCGGCCGTCTGAAGGGAGCCGACGAGTCATGATGCGTACGAAGAAGTCCACGCGCACCGCGCAGTACGCGGCGCTCGCCGCCTATCTCGTCTTCCTCGCCTTCCCGTTCCTCTGGCTGATCTCCACGGCCTTCAAGCCCGCACGGGAACTGGGCAGCCTGCACCCCACCTGGATCCCCAAGGATCCGACCCTGGAGAACTTCCGGCAGGCCTTCGACGAGCAGCCGCTGCTCCAGGCCGCGGGCAACTCCCTGATCGCGGCGCTCAGCGCCTCGCTGATCGCGGTCGTCATCGCGACCCCCATGGCGTACGTCATGGCGCGGCACCGCAATCGCGTCTCGAAGGCGGCGACGGGCTGGGTGGTGATCAGCCAGGCGTTCCCCTTCGTCCTGATCATCATCCCGCTGTTCCTGATCCTGAAGAACCTGCACCTGATCAACTCGCTGCTCGGCCTGATCATGGTCTACGTGGTGTGGTCGCTGCCCTTCGCGCTGTGGATGCTCGTCGGGTACGTCCGCGCCGTGCCCACCGAACTGGAGGAGGCGGCGGCGGTCGACGGCGCGAGCAAGGTGCGTACGTTCGTCTCGGTCGTCGCGCCGCTGCTGGCCCCCGGCATCGTCGCCACGGCGATGTTCGCCTTCATCACCGCATGGAACGAGTTCTTCTTCGCGCTCGTCCTGCTCAAGACCCCGGAGAAGCAGACCTTGCCGGTCATCCTCAACCGCTTCATCGGCACCGAGGGCGTCGCGGACCTCGGGCCGCTGGCCGCGGCGGCGTTCCTCGCGACCATCCCCTCCCTCGTCATCTTCGCGATCATCCAGAAGCGGATCACGGGCGGCATGCTGGCAGGGGCGGTGAAGGCCTGATGCGCGCAGCACCACGTCTCGTGCCCCCACGTCTCACGACCGCCGCCACCGCCGTGACCGCGGCTCTCGCGCTGCTGCTCACCGGCTGCAGCGGCGAATCGGGCGACGACGACGGGAAGATCACTCTGCAGTTCCAGTCCCTGGCCTGGCAGAAGGAGTCCGTCGACGCCAACAAGGCGCTCGTCAAGGAGTGGAACGCCACCCACCCCGACGTCAAGGTCAACTACGTGCAGGGCAGTTGGGACAGCGTCCACGACCAGCTGCTGACCTCCTTCGAGGGCGGCGAGGCGCCGGACATCATCCACGACGCCTCGGACGACCTCGCCGACTTCGCGTACGGCGGCTATCTCGCGGACATCGGCGACCTGCTCCCCGAGCGCCTCAAGTCCGACATCCCGCAGCGCAGTTGGGAGACGTCGACCTTCGGGGGCAAGATCTACGGAGTTCCCTTCCTCCAGGAGCCGCGCGTCCTGATCGCCAACGCGAAGTGGCTCAAGAAGTCGGGCGTGCGGATTCCCACGCCGGAGAAGCCGTGGAGCTGGGAGGAGTTCCGTTCGGTCACCAAGGAACTCGGTGACGGCAAGGACGGGAAGTACGGCGTGGCCTGGCCGCTCAAGGAGCCGGTGTCCGCGACGCTCAACCTCTCGCTGTCGACCGGCGGAAAGATGTTCCACCGGGGCGAGGACGGCAAGGTCGACGTCCGCTTCGACAAGGCCGACGAGATCATGCCGCGTACGGTCCACGACCAGGTGAACACCGACAAGAGCGCGTCCGGCACCACCCTGGGCATGGGCGGCTCCGACACGCTGCCGGGCTTCTTCGGCGGCAAGTACGCGATGGTCCCGCTCGGCTTCTCCTACCGCCAGCAGATCGTCCAGCAGGCACCCAAGGGCTTCGACTGGCAGGTCCTTCCCGCACCGGCCGGAGCGGAGGGCCTCGCACAGGGTGTCAGCCCGCAGACCCTGTCCGTCTCCGAGGACAGCCCGCACAAGAAGGAGGCGGCCGAGTTCATCGACTTCTTCCTCCAGCCGGACAACATGGTGAAACTCGCGCGCGGCGACTGGATGCTGCCGACCGGCAAGGAGGCGCTGAAGGACCCCGCCCTGCGCACGAAGAAGGACGACTGGGCCGCGGGCACGGCCCTCGCCGCATATCTGCGTCCGGCACCCGCGCAGTCCGTGCGGGGGTATCCGGAGTGGAAGGACAAGGTCGCCACCCCGGCGCTTCAGGAGTACTACAGCGGGGCGATCGACCTCGACGAGCTGCGCAAACGGTTGGTGAAGGACGGGAACCTGGTCCTTGCGCGGTACCAGAGGTGAGCGTGTCGCGGACGTGACTTCGTTCGCGGGCTCGTTGTGGCCGGTCGCGCAGTTCCCCGCGCCCCTTTGGGGCGCGGGTGCGCGCCGGAGTCACACCGCGACCGACTCCTCCATCTCCTCCTCCAGCGCTTCCCGCTCCGGTACGGCGGCGGCAGGGGTCGTCGTGGTCCGCCCGCGCCGCTCCCACAGCGCCGCGACGCCCGTGACCGCCAGGCCGGCGAGCAGCCAGGCCGCCAGCGTCCAGACATGACCGCCCAGCCCGTATCCACCGAAGTAGAGGTGGCTGCGGATGCCCTCGACGAATCCGGCGCCGTTCCAGAAGGCGTGCAGCGAGCCGAAGAAGCCGTTCTGGAGTTCCGGCTTGAAAAGACCGCCGGACGACGTGAAGTTGAGCATCACGAAGAGGACCATCATCGCCAGCGTCGTCCAGCGCTTCAGGAACGTGTGCAGGCCGAGGCCGATGAAGAGGATGCCGGCCGAGTAGAGCCACGCCATCGCCCACACGCCCCACAGGCCCTGGTGCGCCAGGTGGAAGACGGGCCCGGCGAGCGCCGCGCCGATCAGGCCGACGGCGAACGAGACACCGGCGGCGAGTCCCGCACGGGCCCGCATCCGCATCCCGGCCCCGGCGGCTCCGAGCGCCGCCACCGACGCGTACGAGCCGATGCTCACCGCGACGAGCAGGAAGAACAGGCCCTGCCCCGTGGGGTCGTCGTCGACCGTCGGCGCGACATCGCTGACCTTCAGCGGAACACCCTGCTCGGCGGCGACCGGCGTGAAGACCTTCTCGACCGCCATGGCGCTCATGTCCGAGCCCGCGGTGGCCACGATCACCTCGGGTGACTTTGCGTCGGGGACGTAGGCCCCCGATATGTCCAGCGACCTGAGTTCGTCGACCGCCAGGGCGCGGGATCCGACGGTGCGCACGTCGAGGGCGTCGCCCGCCTTGTCCTTGATCGTCTGCGCGAGGGCCTGTGTCTGCTCGCCCGATCCGACGACCGCGACCGGCAGGTTGTGCGGCTCCGGCGTGACGAAGGCGCCCATGTAGGCGAGACCCATGCCGAGGCACATCAGCAGGGGCGTCACCAGGTGGAGGAGGACGTGGCGGAGTGGTCCGGAGGCGGGTGCCGGGCCGGCAGGTGCCTTGTGGGCGGGCGCCGAGGTGGCGGTCATCGGGAGACCTCTCGCGATAGTTGGCGTATACACATATTCTCGATGTTGTACTGTACAACCATTCGCGCAGAGGGAGAAACGGGAGGGAAAAATCGTGGCCGAACGGGACGGGTCCATCGAGATCATCCAGCGGGAGATGACGGCGTTCGCGCGTCGGGCCCGCGCCACCGCCGCGCGGATGCACCCGGAGTTGTCGCTCGTCTCGTACACGCTCCTGAGTCATCTCGAATACCAGGGCGGATGCCGGGCCACGGATCTCGCGGCGCACTACACGCTGGACAAGTCGACGATCAGCAGGCAGGTCGGCGCGCTGGAGAAGGCGGGTCTCGTGGAGCGGCGCCTCGACCCCACCGATCACCGGGTGCACGTGCTGCATCTCACCGACCGGGGTGACGAAGTCCTCGCGCAGGTCACCGACGCCCGCCGGGTCGCGTTCCACGAGCGGCTCACGGACTGGAGCGGGCCGGACCTGGAGAAGTTCGCCGAATATCTGCTGCGTTATAACGACGCCGCCTCGCGGAGCGGCCCGGATGTGGAGTGAATGACTTGCACGAGACGTCTCGTCTCGTTTAATGTTCCGGGCATGACCTCACGCCAGCGTGCCCATGCCCATATCGCCATGTTCTCCATCGCCGCGCACGGGCACGTCAACCCGAGCCTCGAAGTGATCCGTGAGCTGGTCGCCCGCGGCCACCGCGTCACGTACGCGATTCCGCGGCTCTTCGCCGAGAAGGTCGCCGGAGTCGGCGCCGAGCCCGTCCTCTACGAGACGACGCTGCCGGGCCCGGACGACGACCCCGAGGCCTGGGGAACCGAACTGATCGACAACATCGAGCCGTTCCTCACCGAGGGCATGAAGACGCTGCCCCAGCTGGCCGCGGCGTACGAAGGCGACGAGCCGGACCTCGTCCTGCACGACATCACCTCGTATCCCGCGCGCGTCCTCGCCCGTCGCTGGGGCGTGCCCGAGATCTCGCTCTCGCCGAATCTGGTGGCCTGGGAGGGATACGAGGAGGAGATCGCCGAGCCGATGTACGCCGAGCTGAAGGAGACCGAGCGGGGCAAGGCGTATTACGCGCGCTTTCGCGCCTGGCTTGAGGAGAACGGGGTCACCCAGCACCCCGACCCCTTCGTCGGCCGCCCGCCCCGCTCGCTCGTCCTGATCCCCAAGGCGCTCCAGCCGAACGCCGACCGGGTCGACGAGACCGTGCACACCTTCGTCGGCGCCTGCCAGGGCGATCGCGCGGCGCAGGGCGACTGGCAGCGTCCTGACGGCGCGGAGAAGGTGCTGCTCGTCTCGCTCGGCTCGTCCTTCACCAAGCAGCCCGGCTTCTACCGCGAGTGCGTCAAGGCGTTCGGGGACCTGCCCGGCTGGCATGTCGTGCTCCAGGTCGGCAAACACGTCGATGCGAGCGAGCTGGGGGACATCCCCGGGAACGTGGAAGTCCGTCAGTGGGTGCCGCAGCTCGCGGTCCTCAAGCAGGCCGATGCCTTCATCACGCACGCCGGTGCGGGCGGCAGCCAGGAAGGGCTCGCCACCGCGACGCCGATGGTCGCGGTGCCGCAGGCCGTCGACCAGTTCGGCAACGCGGACATGCTCCAGGCGCTCGGGGTGGCCCGGCACCTGCCGATGGAGGAGGCCACGGCGCAGACGCTGCGGGAGGCGGTGCTCGGCCTGGTCGGCGACCCGGAGGTGGCGCGGCGTCTCGCCGAGGTGCGGGCGGGGATGGCGGGGGAGGGCGGCACGAAGATGGCGGCCGACCTGATCGAGGAGGAGCTCGCGAAGGCGGCGGGGTGATGCCCGGGAACGCTATTCCGTTGCACCCCGACCATTTCTGTTACATACCTGTCGTTCGATAACGCTCAGGTAACGCAGGGTGGTTCTGGCATAGGTATTGACTCGTCCTGCCCGTTCGACCATTACCCCAGCCGAAAGGTTGCACGCTCGGCTACTTGTTAGTTGAACCAATAGCTTCTTAGCGTGAGATGAACGTTCCGCGAACGCCAGGAAGTTGACCCCACATGCGACGAGACATACCGCCCCTCGACGAGGTGCGCCGCATCACCCAGAAGAAGCGTGACGCCTGGTGGACCGTGATTCTGGTCGATCCGGTCGCCACGCCGCTCGTGCGGTGGACGGCTATGCGGACCCGGATCACGCCCAACCAGATCACCTGGGGCGCGTTCCTGCTGGGGCTCGTCTCCGCGGGGTTCTTCGCGATGGGCGACTGGCAGTGGCTGGCCGTCGGTGCCCTCGTCTACCACTGCAGCTTCATCCTCGACTGCATGGACGGAAAGGTCGCCCGCCTCACCGGCACCGGTTCGGTGTTCGGCGCCTGGCTCGACTTCGTCTTCGACCGGATTCGCGTGATGGCGTGTGCGGTGGCCCTGATGGGCGGCCAGTTCCACCGCACCGGGGATGCCTTCTACATCTGGGCCGCGGTCGCCGTGGTCGCCCTCGACACCCTGCGCTACATCAACGGTCTTGAGATCTTCAAGATCCGGCACACCATGCGCAAGCAGATCAAGGTCCGCATGAGGGCGGCCCGCAGGGCCGAGAACGAGGCCGAGCTGGCGTTCATGGAGGACCTCCTGCGGGACAACCCCGAGGCCGACATCGAGCAGGACCTGCAGAAGACGCAGTCGGAGCAGGGCGTTCCGGAGACCCCGGCGGCTGCGGAGTCCGCGCCCAAGCGACAGGTCATCGACCTGCACCAGGAGTTCCGGGGCAAGTTCCCCGCGTATCTGCGGGCGCGCTCCTTCCTGCTGCGGCACCGCATCCGTACGCACCTGGTGAGCGGCATCGAATTCCAGATGGGTGTCTTCATGATCGGCCCGCTGTTCGACGTGGTGCTCCCGGCGACGATCGTCTCCGGCGCGCTGCTCCTCGTCTTCGAGCTCGCCATCATCTACAAGCTGCTGCTCTCCACGCGGGACTTCACGCGGACGATCGACTCCTTCGAGGAGCGCAAGGTCCTGGCAGGGGCCTCGGCGTAACATCACCGGCTTCGCCGAGTTCGTCCTCAAACGCCGGACGGGCTGGATACCTCCAGCC
>NZ_JBSGSG010000067.1:0-55031 GCF_053606765.1 Streptomyces sp. NPDC055189 | reverse complement strand
GGTAGGTGTGGCCGGTGAGCTCGTCGCGCACCGGCACGCTCTCGTGCCAGTCGAGGCCGAGCGCCGGCATGTCCAACGACACCGTCGCCTCCCGGACGTGATGAGGATCCAGGTTGGCGACCACCAGAACGGTGTCCTGCCCCTCGCGCTTGCTGTAGACGATGACCGCATCGTGGTCGGCCTCATGGAAATGCAGGTTCCTGAGCAGGTGCAGGGCGGGGTGCTCCCGCCTGATCCGATTGAGTGCCGTGATCAGGGGCGCGATCGAGGCGCCCGCGTGTTCCGCCGACTCCCAGTCGCGCGGGCGGAGTTGGTACTTCTCCGAGTCCAGATAGTCCTCGCGGCCCGCACGGACCGGGGTGTTCTCGCACAGTTCGTAGCCGGCGTACATGCCCCAGGTCGGCGAGAGGGTTGCGGCGAGCACGGCCCGGACCTCGAAGGCGGCACGTCCGCCGTCCTGAAGGTAGCCGGGCAGGATGTCAGGGGTGTTCACGAACAGATTGGGACGCAGGTACGCGGCGGTCTCGCCGGTGAGCTCGGTCAGGTACTCGGTGAGTTCCTGCTTGGTGTTTCGCCAGGTGAAGTACGTGTAGGACTGCTGGAAGCCGATCGCGGCCAGGGTGCGCATCATCGCCGGGCGGGTGAAGGCCTCGGCCAGGAAGATGACGTCGGGGTCGGTGCGGTTGATGTCACCGAGCACGTGCTCCCAGAAGACGACGGGTTTGGTGTGCGGGTTGTCGACGCGGAAGATGCGCACGCCGTGGTCCATCCAGAACCGCAGCAGGCGTACGGTCTCGGCGACCAGGCCCGGCAGGTCGCGGTCGAAGGCCAGCGGGTAGATGTCCTGGTACTTCTTGGGCGGGTTCTCCGCGTAGGCGATGGAGCCGTCGGCGCGGTGCGCGAACCAGTCGGGGTGCTTGTCCACCCAGGGGTGGTCGGGGGAGCACTGCAGGGCGAAGTCCAGGGCGATCTCCAGGCCCAGGCCGGCGGCCCGGCGCACGAAGGCGTCGAAGTCCTCCAGGGTGCCCAGCTCCGGGTGGATCGCGTCGTGGCCGCCCTCGGGGGAGCCGATCGCCCAGGGCACTCCCACGTCGTGCGGGCCGGGGGACAGGGAGTTGTTCGGGCCCTTGCGGAAGGTGGTGCCGATGGGGTGGACGGGCGGCAGGTAGACCACGTCGAAGCCCATCGCGGCGATCGCCGGGAGCCGGTCGGATGCGGTACGGAACGTGCCCGAGCGGGGCGGCTCGCCCTCCTTGACGATGGCTCCCTCCGAGCGCGGAAAGAACTCGTACCAGGACCCGAACAGCGCCCGCTGCCGCTCCACGAGCAAGGGGAGTGCCGGGGAGCGGGAGATCCGTTCGCGCAGGGGGTGGCGCGCAAGTACCGCGTCCACCTGCGGAGTCAGCGCCGCCGCCAGGCGTTCGGCCGGGGATCGCGAGTCGTCCTGCAGTGCGTCGGCGGCGGCAAGGAGTGCCTGCCGCTCTGCTCCTTCCGGAGCTCCGCGTGCCGCACGCTCGTACAGCAGCGCGCCCTCTTCGAGCATCAGCCCGGCGTCGATGCCGGCGGGAACCTTGATCCCGGCGGCATGCCGCCAGCCCGTCACGGGGTCCGCCCAGGCCTCCACGACGTACGTCCAGTGCCCCTCGGTGTCCGGGGTGACGTCCGCGCCCCAGCGGTCGCTGCCAGGGGAGAGTTCACGCATCGGGATCCAGGGCTCGGCAGGCTCGTCGGAGCCGCCGGGGCTTCCGGGGCTTCCGGGGCTTCCGGGGCCGAGCAGGACGACGTTGGCCCCGACCGCCGACTCGCCCTCACCGAAGACGGTGGCCGTGATCCGGAAGGTCTCCCCGGCAACCGCCTTTGCCGGACGCCGGCCGCAGTCGACGATCGGGTGGACGTCCAGGACGGGTGTGGCGACGGTCGTGGGGACGGTGGTGGGGACGGAGGTCGTCTCCGGAGCTGACGTCATCGCTCTCTCTCCTCCGCCGAGTCGGCGCCCGAGGTGCGCCCGTCTTCGCGTGCAGGGCGGCTCATCCGGGAGCCGCCTGTCGTCACCGATCCTGAAGGTCCCGGGGGAGTCGTGCCCGGCGTGTGGTGCGCGGGTGCAGATAGAGCTCCGCCGCGTCGGCGGCGATCCGCGCTTTGCACTCACCCATCAGTACGCAAAGGGTGTACGCGGTGTCCTCGAAGCGCATCCGCACGGAGCTGTCCGCGGGGTCGGCGAGCAGCAGCCGCTCCCATTCCCGGTAGTCGCCCAAATGCCGTGCGACCGTGGCTTTTGTAGGCAGCAGCACCACGCTGGTCACCTTCTCGTTCTCTGACGGCGCGCGGGGTGGCACCTGGTTGATGCGGACCCGTCCCGCGCACAGACACCGGCGTGTCACACCGGCCGGCCTTCATGACTCATGGTGCACGCGCGAGCACCCAGCGTCCTGTTGAGCCGTTCGGCGGGCGGGCGCCAGGGGCTCCTGTTGCGCAAATGGAGTAGTGCTCGCACGCTGAGACTTACCCAGAAGTGATCAATGCTCACGTTCCGTGTTCGGGGCTCGGCCACACGACCGAGAGGGACCGGGAGCTTCCCCGAGAGGAGCCAGGAGCGATGAAATCCGCGATCCCCTGCTACTACCACCTCGACGTGGAGGTCAGCTCGGAGAGGATTGAGCAGGTCAGACGCATTCTGGTCGCGCATCTGAAGCACTGGGGCCTTTCGGCTCTCGTCGAACCCGTCGGCTACTGCACCGGAGTGCTGCTGACCGCGATCGAGGAGCACGGAGCGGACAAGAAGGCCGTCGTGGAGATGTGGTGGAACGGCCAGCACCTCATCACCGCCGTGTGGGACAACAACCGCGACCTGCCCGAGCGGCACTACGGGCCGCAGGGGTGCCTGACGCAGATCGCCGCGCTGAGTGACGGCTGGGGGAGCTGCCCGTCGACGGACGGAAAGATCATCTGGTTCTCGCGCCGGGTGCGTTCGGCCGAACATGCCCGGCTGTCCCCGGGGACGCCCGGGCCCAGCCTGCGCGAGGCCCTGGAGGCACCGCGGGAGGTGCCCGCCGACGTCCTCGCGGGCCCGCCCGAAGCAGACCCCCTGATCGCCGCGGCCGCCGCGAGTGCCCACGCGCCGAGTGCCCACGCCCTGCGGTAGGCCGGGGCGCGGGTCATGATGATGATGTTCCCCGCGTCGTCGTCATCGCCGTCCGCGTGAACGCCGTGCCGTGCGTCAGCGCCGTGCCGTGCCTCACCCAGAACCGCCCATCCGCAGGGAGGCAGTTGCGTGCGCACCTGGACCGGAGCCCCATTCCCCCTGGGCGCCACATCCGACGGTGAAGGTACCAACTTCGCCCTGTTCAGCGAGGTGGCCGAACACGTCGAGCTGGTGCTCGTCGATGACGACGACACGCACCGCAGCGTGGCGCTCTCCGAGGTCGACGGCTTCGTCTGGCACTGCTACCTGCCGGGCATCGGCCCCGGCCAGCGTTACGCCTACCGGGTGCACGGCCCGTGGGACCCGGCGGCGGGCCACCGCTGCAACCCCGCCAAGCTGCTCCTGGACCCCTATGCCAGAGCCGTCGAGGGGCAGATGGACAACGACCCCTCGCTCTACGAGCACGCGGCGCAGGGACCCGAACCGGCCGACAGCGCCTCGCACACCCCGCTCTCGGTGGTCACCGACCCGTTCTTCGCCTGGGAGGACGACAGACCGCCGCGGCGGCCGTACGCCGAGACCGTGGTGTACGAGGCACATGTGCGCGGCCTGACCCGCACACACCCCGGGGTACCCGCCGAACTGCGGGGCACCTACGCGGGACTCGCGACCGAGCCGGTCATCGACCACCTCACGTCGCTGGGCGTCACCGCGGTCGAGCTGATGCCCGTCCACCAGTTCATCCAGGACGGGTTCCTGCGCGACCGCGGCCTGTCCAACTACTGGGGCTACACCTCCATCGGCTTCTTCGCGCCGCACAACGCCTACGCGGCGCACGGCTCGCGGGGCGAGCAGGTCACCGAGTTCAAATCCACGGTCAAGGCGCTGCACAAGGCCGGGCTCGAAGTGATCCTGGACGTGGTCTACAACCACACCGCCGAGGGCAACGAGAACGGTCCCACGCTTGCCTTCCGCGGCATCGACAACGCTTCGTACTACCGCCTGGCGGAAGACGATCCGGCGCACTACTTCGACACCACGGGAACCGGCAACAGCCTGCTGATGCGGCACCCCAACGTCCTGCAGATGGTCATGGACTCGCTGCGGTACTGGGTCACCGACATGCACGTCGACGGATTCCGGTTCGATCTGGCGGCCACGCTCGCCCGGCAGTTCCACGACGTCGACCGCCTCTCGGCATTCTTCGACCTCGTCCAGCAGGACCCCGTGGTCGGCCGCGTCAAGCTCATCGCCGAGCCCTGGGACGTCGGCGACGGGGGATACCAGGTCGGCAACTTCCCGCCCCTGTGGTCGGAGTGGAACGGCAAGTACCGCGATTCGGTAAGGGACTTCTGGCGGGGCGCCGACCATACGCTCGCCGAGTTCGCGTCCCGCCTCACCGGCTCGTCCGACCTCTACCAGCACGATCGCCGCCGCCCGCGCGCCAGCGTCAACTTCGTCACCGCGCACGACGGGTTCACGCTGCGCGACCTGGTCTCGTACAACGACAAGCACAACGAGGCCAACGGCGAGAACAACCAGGACGGGGAGAGCGCGAACCGGTCATGGAACTGCGGTGTCGAAGGCCCCACCGCCGACGAGGCCGTTCTGGAGCTCCGCGCGCGCCAGCAGCGCAACTTCCTTGCCACGCTGATGTTTTCGCAGGGCATACCGATGCTCGCCCACGGCGACGAACTCGGCCGCACCCAGCAGGGCAACAACAACGCCTACTGCCAGGACAGCGAGCTCTCCTGGGTCGACTGGAACCTCACCGACGAACAGCGTGACCTGGTCGACTTCACCCGACGTGCCATCGAACTCCGCTCGGCGCACCCGGTGTTGCGAAGGCGCCGCTTCTTCCGGGGCGAAACGGCGACACATGAGAGCCAGCCGATGCCCGACCTGGTGTGGCTGCGGCCCGACGCGCGCGAGATGACGGACGAGGACTGGCAGCGCCCCGACGCCCACGCCGTCGGTGTCTTCCTCAACGGCGACGCCATCGCCGAGCCCGACGCCCGGGGAGGGCCCGTGGTGGACGACTCCTTCCTGCTCCTCCTGAACAGCTACCGGGAGCCGGTCGTCTTCGACCTGCCGGACGCCGCGTACGGCGAACGCTGGACGACGCGGATCGACACCTCGGACCCCCGCGGAGCCGCGGACGAGGTGGAACACAAGGCGGACAGCGAGGTCTCCGTGGGACCCCACAGCCTGCTCATGCTGTCCCGGCCCGCCAGAACGGCCGACCGGTCACCGCGCCTGCCGTGACCAGCCGCACAAGTTCACGGCGCAGGGCGTGAGTTCACCACGAAGCGTGCCCCGTCCGGATCCGCCAGAACGGCCTCCGCGGCCCCCTTCTCGCCCTCCAGGACGCTGCCACCGTGGTCTCGCGCGGCCCTGGCGCACGCGTCCACGTCGGCGACCGTGAAGTGGATCTGCCAGCGCGGCCGGATCGCGGGATCGGGCGCGGCCTCCACCGCGCCCGAGTGGATGCGGGCCACGATGTGGCCCTCGTTGCGCAGGACGACCTCCTCGTCCTCGTAGTCGACTTCGCAGCACCCCGCGGCCGCGGACGCCCAGCCCAGGACTTCCCCGTAGAAGATGGCCGCGTCGAAGGCATCGCGGGTGTGGAGCTCCACGAAGACCGGAGCCGCACGGCGCCAGTCCTCCCAGTCCGCCACCAGTTCGCCCTCCCAGACACCGAAGACCGCTCCGTCGCGATCGGCCAGCAGAGCGGCCCGCCCCGGCGGGAACGAGAGAGGCCCCACGGCGGTCGTCCCCCCGCGCTCATGGCTGCGGGCCACGGTCTCGTTCGCGTCGGACGCGGCGAAGAAGGGAGTCCACGCGACGGCCGCGTGCCCCATGGCCTCCACGGCGGACATGCCCGCCACCGGTACTCCGCCCACACTGGCGAACCTGTACTGGTCGCCCAGCTTGCCGACGCGCCAGTCCCACCCCAGCACAGCGTGGTAGAACTCCTCAGCGGCCCGCAGATCGTGCGTGGTCAGACTGACCCAGCAGGGCGCGCCGAACACCGTACGACTGACCACGACCTCGTTCCCCGCTGCCCTATGGCTGTTCATCTCTGTACCGTTCTGAGGTCGATGGGGCGACTGCGAACCTTCGGTCCCATCATGGCCGCCTTCGTCCCCCGTCGCCCCTCACGGTTGGGCTGGTCGGGGTGTCGCGGACGGGAAGACTCAGCGGCCCCGTCGTCCCGTCGGTTGAACCCACCGGGTGACCTGCCGCATCCGGGCCGTGCCCCCCGGCGCCTACCCTGGGCGCGTGACGGACGACAGCAGGCCACTGGCCGTATTCGACCTGGACGGCACTCTCGCGGACACCGCGCACCGCCAGCGTTTCCTGGAGCTGAAGCCGCGGGACTGGACCGCCTTCTTCGCCGCGGCGCCGGACGACCCGCCGCTGGAGGAGGGCGTGGCGCTGGCCCTGGAGAGCACGGGGGAGTGCGAGGTCGTCTATCTCACGGGCAGGCCCGAGCGGTGCCGCAAGGACACCGTGGCGTGGCTGGCGGCGCAGGGGCTTCCGGAGGGGCGGATCTGGATGCGCCGCAACGACGACCGGCGGCCCGCCCGCCGTACCAAACTGGAGATCCTCCAGAAGATCGCCAGGTCCCGCGAGGTCCGGATGCTCGTGGACGACGACGAGCTGGTGTGCGACGAGGCCCAGCGGGCGGGCTTCACGGTCGTACGGGCGCGCTGGGCGAGCACGTCCGCCGCGCTGAAGGACGCGCAGGAGCGCGAGGGGCGGACGTGACCGCTCGGCGTCGGGGTCGGGCGCTGCAGCCGTCTTCCCGTCAGGCGCTTTCGCCGTCCTCCAGGCGGAAGCCGACCTTCAGGCCCACCTGGTAGTGCTCGATCTCGCCGTTCTCGATGTGGCCGCGCACCTGGGTGACCTCGAACCAGTCCAGCGAGCGCAGCGTCTGCGAGGCGCGGGCGACGCCGTTGCGGATGGCCTGGTCGACGCCCTCGTGCGAGGTGCCGACGATCTCGGTGACCCGATAGGTGTGGTCGGACATCAGGGTGGTCCTCTCCGCCGTGTGGTGACCTCACAGCTGTGGGGTGACGTCACTCCACCGTGCCCCACCATGCGGCGCTGCGCGAGGCGGTGGGCACGGGATGCTCGGCGGCACCGTCCAGTTCGAGCCGCGAGACGATGCGGTAGCGGTCGCCGCGGTAGAGGGAGCGTACGTACTCGACGGGGCGCTCCCCGGTGTCCGTGGTGATGCGGTCGAAGAGCAGGGCGGGGGAGAGCACGGGCACGCCGAGCAGCGCGGCCTCGTCCTCCGTCAGGACGGTGGGCTCGATGGACTGCGCCGCGTGCGCGGGGCGGATGCCGCGGGCCTCGCGCAGGTGGGCGTAGAAACCGGACTCCACCTGGGCGGGGGTGAGCCCGGGGGCGAGGGCGGCCGGGATGTGCAGGCGTTCCAGGGCGATGGGCTCGCCGTCGACCAGACGCAGCCGCACGACGTGTACCAGCTCGGCGGCGGGGGAGATCCGGAGTTTGCGGCCGATGCGCGCCCCGGCCCGGATCGTGCCGAATTCCAGGACGCGGCTCGACCAGTCGCCCGCGGCCCGGGGAGCGGTGAGCGGGTGGCTGCCCGGCGCCAGCTCCTGAGTGACCTTGGCGCGGGCCACGAACATGCCCCGGCCGTGCTCGCGCACGAGCAGTCCCGAGGCCACCAGCGTGTCGACGGCGGCGCGCAAGGTCGGCCGGGAGACGCCGAGTTCGGTGCAGAGCGTGCGCTCGGAGGGGATCGCGTCGCCGGGATGGCGGGATTCGATCAGATCGAGCAGGACCTCACGCACGCGCTCCCGCTTGAGTACGCCGCCGGATGTGCCCCGCTGGTCCATGGACTGGCCGTCCTTCCCGCATCGTCGGCATCGCGCAACACCCGCGAGCGCAAGGGGGCTTGACGCCCCCATTGGTCTATGCCACCTTCAGTCCTCGCGAGTGGTCACCTTACCAATTGGTCAGGCCACGATGTGTCGTTGTACCGCACCTCCCCCCACGCCAGGAGCGGTGAGCGCTCCCGGCATTCCGAAAGGAATCAGGTCGATGAACCGACACCGCTCCAGCGCGACGTTCCGGATCCGTGCGGCCATCGCGGTCGCGGCGGCCGCAGGGCTCGGCTTCGCCGGCTTCGCCGCGCTGCCCGCCTCCGCCGCGCCCGAAGCCGGCGGTAGGGCGACCGGCGCCGCCCCCGCGCTCTTCGACGACTTCAGCTACACCGGCCACACCGACCCGAGGATCTCCGAGCACGGCTGGAGCATCCGCTCCAACGCGGGCGGCCCCGGCGTCCCCGGAGCCTCCTGGGTCCCCGGAAACATCACCTTCCCCTCCGCCGACGGCAATTCGGTCATGAACCTGGAGACGTCGACCGCGGGCACCGGCGGCTCGACGGAGCAGGCCGAGATACTCACCAAGTCGGTCAAGTTCAAGAACGGCACCTACGCGGCCCGCGTGAAGTACGCCGACGCGCCGAAGTCGGGCCCGGACGGCGACCACCTCGTCCAGGCGTTCTTCGCCATCAACGACCTCAAGGCCCCGATGGCGGACGACTACTCCGAGTACGACTTCGAGTACCTGCCCAACGGAGGCTGGGGCGAGACGGGCAACATCCTCTACACCACGTCCTGGGAGACCTTCAATCCCGAGCCGTGGGAGGCGGTCAACCAGCACACCGAGGTACGGCAGAGCTACGCGGGCTGGCACGACGTGGTGTTCACCATCGACGACAGCGCCATCAAGTACTACGTCGACGGACGGCTGTTCGGCGCCCATGACGCCAAGTACCTGCCGGAACGCCCCATGTCCATCAACTTCAACCAGTGGCTCATCGATCTGGCCGGACAGTCGGACACGGCTCCGCGCGCCTACGACCAGCAGGTCGACTACGTCCTGCACGTCAAGGACCAGGTGCTGACCCCCGATCAGGTGAAGTCGCAGGTCAGCGCCTACCGCAGCGCGGGCACCGCGTTCGAGGACACCGTCCCCGGCAGCTGATTTGTCCCGGGATCGGCACCGGAATCTCAGATCCCGGTGCCGTCCCCACTTGACCGACCCATTGGTACATACCAAAATCCAGCCGTACCCGTTCGAGCCAACCGAGCTCACCCCCACGTCGGGCCGACCTTCCCTGTCCGCAGGAAGAAAGTGACCCACGTGAGACCGCACCGCCGCGCCGCCATGTCCCTGTCCCTCGCTCTCGCCGTCACCGTGCTGCTCCCCGGTTGCAGCGTCCTGCCGGGCGGAGGGGACGACAGGCGGACCGTCACCGTGTGGCTCATGCGGGGCAGTGCGTCGGCGGAGTTCCTCGAGCGGTTCACCACCGACTTCGAGAAGCAGAACAGCGACATCGACCTGGAGATACGCCTCCAGGAGTGGACCGGCATCGGCGGCAAGGTCAAGGCCGCGCTCAAGGCGGAGAACGGGCCCGACATCATCGAGGTCGGCAACACCCAGGTCGCCCAGTACGTCGACGAGGGCGGTCTCTACGACCTCACCCTGGAATCCGCGCGCGACCTCGGCATGAAGGACTGGCTGCCGGGTCTGGCCGAACCGGGACGCTACAACGGCAGCCAGTACGGCATCCCCTGGTACGCCGCCAACCGCGTCGTCATCTACAACAAGGACCTCTTCGCGCAGGCCGGGATCGAAGAGCCGCCGAAGACGCGCGCCCAGTGGATCGCCGACACCCAGCGGCTCAACTCCGGCGGCAACCAGGGGATCTACCTGGCGGGCCAGGACTGGTACACCCTGGCCGGGTTCATCTGGGACGAGGGCGGCGAGCTGGCCACGGAGGCCAAGGGGACGCGGGGCGTGTGGGAGGGCAGCCTGCACTCGGCGGCGGCGCTGCGCGGCATGGAGTTCTACAAGCAGCTGCAGGCGCTGGGCGCGGGCCCGCAGGACGCGGACGAGGAGCACCCGCCGCAGGCCGGGGTGTTCGCCAAGGGAAACGTGGCGCAGATCGTCGCCGTGCCGGGGACGGCGCGGGCCATCGAGGAGAAGAACCCCGAACTGAAGGGGAAGCTCGGCTACTTCCCGATCCCGGGCAAGACGGCCGCGAAGCCGGGTGCCGTCTTCACCGGCGGATCCGATCTCGTGGTGCGCGGGAAGACCGAGGACCGCAGGAGCGCGGTCGCGGTGATCGAGGCGCTCGCGGGCAAGAAGTGGCAGAAGGACCTGGCCCGGACCATGAACTACGTGCCGAACAAGACGACTCTGGCCTCCGCCGTCTCCAGCGAGGAAGGCATCGCCGCGATGGCCGCGGGCGCCGCGCACGGCCGGGCCACGCCCGCATCGCCGAGGTGGGCGGCAGTGGAGGCGGACAACCCGATCAAGGCATACATGTCGAAGGTCCTGGCCGGAGGCGACCCGGCGACGGAGGCGAAGGCCGCCTCGCGCCGGATCACCAAGGAGCTGGACGTCAGCGGGTCGTAGCGGGTCGCGGCGGGCCGTAGCCGGTCGTGAGGGAGGTCTCCGGGCGCGGCCCGCGCCCGGAGACCGAAATCCCTAGCGCGCCACGCTGAGCGACAGCGCGAAGCGCGCCCTCTCGTCGGTCCACCAGTGGGTCAGCTTCAGGTCGGCCGCCGCCAGTTCGGAGCGCACCCCCTCCTCGCGGAACTTCGCCGAGATCTCGGTGCGCATCTCCTCGTGGCGGTCGAAGTCGACCGCCAGGTCGAGCGCCGGGATCTTCACCGTCTGGGCGGCCAGGGAGCGCAGGCGCATCTCGATCCACTCGTGCTCGCGGTCCCAGACGGCCACGTGCGAGAACGCGTCGGGGTCGAAGTCGGCGCCCAGCTCGCGGTTGATCACGTGCAGGACGTTCTTGTTGAAGGAGGCCGTGACGCCCGACCCGTCGTCGTACGCCGAGACGAGCACCGACTCCTCCTTGACCAGGTCCGTGCCGAGCAGCAGCGCGTCACCGGGGGAGAGCAGGGTGCGTACCGACGCGAGGAACGCCGTGCGCTCCGCGGGCAGCAGGTTGCCGATCGTGCCGCCCAGGAAGGCGACGAGACGCGGGCCCGGGGTGCCCGGCAGGGCGAGGCCGCGGGTGAAGTCGGCGATCAGGGCGTGCACGTTCAGGGACGGGCGCGAGGCGATCAGGGTGTTCGCGGCGCCGGTGAGCGCGCTCTCGCTGACGTCCACGGGGACGTACGTGTGCAGGTCCGCGAGCGCGTCGATCAGATGGCGGGTCTTTTCCGATGAGCCCGAGCCCAGTTCGATCAGGGTGCGGGCGCCGGTCGCCCCGGCGATCTCCGCGGCGCGGGTCTGCAGGATCTCGCGCTCGGCGCGCGTCGGGTAGTACTCCGGGAGCGTGGTGATCTCGTCGAAGAGGGCGCTGCCCCGCGCGTCGTAGAACCACTTGGGCGGCAGTGTTTTGGGCGAGCGAGTGAGGCCCGCTAGGACGTCGGCGCGCAGAGCGGCGTCGGTGGCGTCCAGGGGCAGGGTGCGGGTCAGCTGGAACGGGCTCACGCGGTGGGCTCCTTGAGCGGGGTCAGCAGAACATCGGTACGGCTGGCGGCGAGCAGCGTGCGGTCGGGCACCTGGCGCCAGTGCGGATCGTCGTCGTAGGGCTCGGAGGCCACGACGGTGCGGCGGCCCGGTTCGGCGAGGTACCAGAGGGTGTCGCCCCAGGCGGTCGCGGTGATCGTCTCGCCGTTGGTGAGCAGCAGGTTCAGGCGCGATCCGGGGGCCGCCGCGGCGACCTCGACGACGGTGTCCGCGAGAGCCTGGCCCTCGTCGTCGCCGCTGCGCAGCCGGTGCAGGACGAGCGCCCACACCAGCGCGGAGTCGCAGCGTGCCTCCATGGAGAGCAGCTCGGCGGGCGGCAGGCCCCTGGCCACCGACGCGAGCGACCGCGGCCAGCCCGTGATCGCGCCGTTGTGGCTGAACAGCCAGGTACCGGCGGAGAACGGCGCCGCCGCCGCTTCCCCGTCCGCGCCCGCCTCGGTCGCGTCGCGCACCGCCGCGAGCAGGGCACCGGAGCGCACGACCCGGGCGAGGTCCGCGAAGGACTGGTCGCCCCAGATCGGCCCGGAGCGGCGGTAGCGCGCGGGCACCGGATCGTCGTCGGCGTACCAGCCGACCCCGAACCCGTCGGCGTTGACCGTGCCGTAGCGCTGTTGTCGCGGCGCCCAGGACTGCCGGAACAGGCTGTGCGCGGGGTCCACCAAGAGCTTGCCGAGCGGCTCGTCGGGGCCCAGGAAAGCCAGCTGCCGGCACATCAGACGGTCTCCGTCGGGGCCGCGTCGCGCGCGGTGCGGAACCCGGAGAAGATCTGCCGCCGCACCGGGTGGTCCCAGTTGCGGAACGTGCCCCGGCACGCCACCTCGTCCACGGAGAACGCCCCGCCCCGCAGCACCTTGTAGTCGCCGCCGAAGAAGACCTCGGAGTACTCGGGGTAGGGGAAGACGGAGAACCCCGGATAGGGCAGGAAGTCGCTCGACGTCCACTCCCACACGTCGCCGATCAACTGGCGTACGCCGAGCGGGGATTCACCGGCCGGGTAGCTGCCTGCCGGTGCCGGGCGCAGGTGGCGCTGGCCCAGGTTGGCGCGCTCGGGTGTGGGGTCCGCGTCGCCCCACGGGTAGCGCATCGAGCGGTCGCTCGCAGGGTCGTGCCGGGCGGCCTTCTCCCACTCCTCCTCGCTGGGCAGACGACGGCCCGCCCACCGGGCGTACGCGTCCGCCTCGTACCAGCTGACGTGCAGGACCGGCTCGTCCGCCGGAACGGGCTCGACGGTCCCGAAGTGGCGGCGCAGCCACTGGCCGGCCTCGCGGCGCCAGGAGAGCGGCGCCGAGAGTTCGTTGCCGCGGACCATGTCCCAGCCTGCCGGGGCCCACCATCGCTGGTCGGTGTAGCCGCCGTCGGCGATGAAGCGCTGGTATTCGGCGTTGGTCACCGGCGTCGTGTCGATGAAGAACGGCGGGACCAGACGGTGGTGCGCCGGACGTTCGTTGTCCAGGGCCCACGGCTCCGTGGACGTGCCCATCGTGAACGGGCCGCCCGGCACGAGGACTTCGGCAGGTCCGCTGAACCGCGGCGCGGGCGCCGGGTCGGGTGCCGTGAGTGCCGTGGGGCCCGAGCGCAGCTGATGCGTGATCAGCATCGTCTCGTCGTGCTGCTGTTCGTGCTGGGCGATCATGCCGAACGCGAAGCCCGCGTCGGTCAGCGGCGAACCGCGGAACGGCGTGCTCTCCAGGACGTCGAGGGCGCGCCCGCGCACCTCGGCCGCGTAGCCGCGGGCCTCGGCGGGCGCGAGCAGCGGCAGGCTCGGCCGCTCGGAGCGCGGGTGCTCGAAGGCGTCGTACAGGCCGTCGATCTCGGGTCGCATGGCGTCACGGCCGGCCACCGCACGCAGCAGCCACAGCTCTTCCTGGTTGCCGATGTGCGCCAGGTCCCAGACCAGCGGCGACATCAACGGCGAGTGCTGTGCGGTCAGTTCGTTCTCCTCGACGCACGTGGTGAGGAGCGAGGTGCGCTCCCGGGCGGCGAGCAGCGCCGCCAGGGCGCGCTGCCGAAGCGCATCGGGGTCGCTGACGATTCCGGTCATCGGAGGATGCCCTTCTCGTGCTCGTGGTCGTAGTGGTGGCCGTCCCGGTGCCCGTCGAGCAGGTCGTCGGCCGGGCAGCGGCCCCGCGAGACATACCGCTCGGCGTACGCGGCGACGGCCTTTCGCACCTCGGGGCTCGCCCCCATCCGGGGCAGCGCGTCGGCCGCCGCGGCGAAACACGCGGCCGCGGCCTCGCGCAACTCCGGGTCGGCGAGCCCGTGCCGCGCCGCGTCGAGCCACAGCGGGCTGCGCGGCGCCGCGGGCGCGCCCGGCGGGAACGCGCGCTCGGCCAGCGGCTTCAGGGTGCGGTAGGCGGTCTCGGCCGCCTGCGGGTCGTCGAACAGCGCACTGGTGACGGCGAGCGGCACGACCCAGCCGTGCGCGCCCGGCTGGGCGTCGACCATCCGCAGCTCCAGATGGCCGCGCGGGCGTACGGGCGGGAAGAGGGTGGTCAGGTGATGTTCGAGGTCTTCGCGGGTCGGCGGGCGCGGCGCGCCCGAGCGGGCCCAGCCCCGGAAGGTCAGCCCTTCCGGGACGGCCCAGGGCGCCGCGTCTTCGTCCTCCCCGCCCTGGCCGCCCTCCCCGTCCTGCCCGGCTCTGATGAACATCACCGGAGCGTCCAGGGCGTGCCGCGTCCAGGCCGCGCGGGGCTCCGTGTCGAGGGACGGCGCGCCCGACGTGCCCGGATCGATCGACGCCCACACGGCCTGCCGCGTGGAGCGCCAGCCGGTGGCACGCCCGTCCTGGACCGGCGAGTTGGCGAACGCGGCGACCAGGACGGGGCCGAGCAGGTGCGCGAGCCGCCAGCGCCGGCCGTAGCCGAGCGGGCCCGGCTCCTCGTGTCCGGCGTCCAGGCAGATCTGCACGGAGGCGGTGGAGCACATCATGCGGCGGCCCGCGGGGCCCGCGCGGTCGAGATAGCTCTCCATCGCGTCGTAGCGCGGCCGGTGCAGGATGCGGGACGGCGGACGCCAGGGATCGGCACCGAGGCCGGTGAGCGTCAGGTTCAGGGTGGCGAGGCGATCGCGTACGAGAGCGAGATCGGCCGATACGTCGGACACGCACTCCATGAGCGAGGCGGCGGGGAGCGAGCTGAGCTCCAGCTGGCCGCCCGGTTCGACGGTGATCAGGGAGTGCAGGGGCAGGGCCCGCAGTGCGGCATATGCCGCTTCGAGGCGGGCGGGGGGCACGGGCAGATGGAGCCGGTTCGGCTCGTGGATCAGCCATTCCAGTTCGACACCGGTGACGCGCGGCGGTCCTGTCTTGAAGCAGATGCCGGTGACCAGCGCTTCCGCTTCGGATTCGGATACCGCGGTGCCGTACTGCGCGTGGTACGTCGTACAGTCACCCTCGGGCATTGCAGGGGTCCTCCTGTTCAAGTTCTGCCTGGTCCAGCGGTTGTGGACCACCCGGTCAACTCGATATGGGGTTGGACCGAGTTGGCAGCGCTCGTCCTACCCAAGACCCTGTGAGCCATTCGCACAAGAGTGCCCCGGGGCGTGGCAAGTGCCGGGGAATTGTGTTGCGGCGGACGTCGCGCGGAGCTCACGATGCGTTCATGTACGAGACGGGGGACAGAGCAGTGTCCGGGGCGGGGGAGCGAGTATGAGTGCGCGACTGCGTGGCATCGCGCAGCAGACCGAGGAGATCGTTGCGGCAGGGTGGTATGCCGCTCCGGGTGGCCGCGAGGTGGTGATCGCGGATGCGGTGGACGCCGCGCGCTCCGGCACGCGGATGTTCGGTCCGGCGGCCCTGAACGTGACTCCCGTGCGGTCGCCCGAGCTGACCCCCACGGTAGTCGAGGTCACCGCCGAGAGCAGCCTGGAGGCCGCCCACCGGCTGACGGGCGCGCGCAGGGGCCCGGTGGCCGTCCTGAACTTCTCCTCCGCGCGCAATCCCGGCGGCGGCTATCTGAACGGCGCGCAAGCGCAGGAGGAGGCGCTGTGCCGCGCCTCGGCGCTGTACACGTGCGTGCGCTCGGCCCGGGAGTTCTACGACCACCACCGCGCCCACCGCGACGCCTTCTACAGCGACCGGGTGATCCACTCCCCGGCCGTGCCGGTCTTCCGCGACGACAAGGGACGCCTCCTCGACGAGGCGTACGAGGCCGGCTTCCTGACCTCGGCGGCGCCCAACGCCGGAGTCGTGCTGCGGCAGAGCCCCGAGCGCGCCGCCGAGCTGCCCCGGGCCCTCGCCGGGCGCGCGGAGCGGGTCCTGGAGACCGCCGTGGCCTGCGGTTACCGGCGGCTCGTGCTCGGCGCGTGGGGCTGCGGGGTCTTCCAGAACGACCCCGTGCAGGTGGCGGAGGCCTTCCGGGCGTCGCTCGACGAAGGCGGCCGGTTCCACGGGTACTTCGAGCACATCGTCTTCGGGGTGCTCGACCGCACGCGCGGCGCGGTGACACGGACCGCCTTCGAGGAGACGTTCGGGGGCATCGCCCCATAAGGGGCGCGGGGCACTGCGCGATCAGCCCCCACCGGCCCGCGGGTCCATCACCGCATCTCCGGTCAGGCGCTCACCGCCAGCCATAGCGCTCCTGGAGCCGCCGCACGACCAGGTTGAACCGCATCCGGTCAAGCGCGCACGCCTCGCGCCGCATGCCCGCGTCGTGCACCCGCAGGACCCGGTCGATGTCGACCCAGGAGTCACGCCCCTCGCGGTCCCAGGGCCCGCTGCCGATCGGCACCCACTCCCGGTCGTTGGCGTGCTGCTTGCTGGAGAGCTGCACGGCAAGGAGCGTGCCGCGCGCCTCGCGGGCGACGACGAGGACGGGGCGGTCCTTGCCGCGCCCGTCGTTCTCCTCGTAGGGAACCCACGTCCAGACGATCTCGCCGGGGTCGGGATCGCCGTCGTGGGCGGGTGAGTACGTCGTCTGGACCTGGCCGACCTCGCGCGGCTCGGCCTCGGTGGTCGCGGTGCGGCCCGTGCGTCCCGGGTGCGCGGACATCTGCGGGTCATCGGTGTTGGCAGTCACGCGGGCCACCGTAGAACCTGTCAGGACCAACCCGCAGGGCGGGGGCGCCCGATGGCCCCTACGCCGCCGCCGGCCACTGTTCGTACCAGCGCTGGTCCGCCTCCAACTGCGCGGCGAGCGACACCAGGAGCGGTTCGCTGCCCGCCGGGCCGAGCAACTGCGCGCCGACCGGCAGGCCGTCGCCGACCCGGCCCGCGGGCACGTTGACGCCGGGCCAGCCCAGGACGTTCCACGTCCACGCGTAGGGGCAGGCGGCGATCATCGCCTGGTCGGTACGCCAGCCGCTGAGGGCGGCCATGGTGCCGATGCGGGGCGGGGGAGTGGCGGTGGTGGGCGTGAGGACCACGTCGTACGTCGAGAAGGTCGCGCCGACCCGGCGGTGCAGGGCGGCTTCGGCGCGGCGGGCCAGGCGCAGCGGGGCGCCGCCGAGCAGGCGTCCCAGGCGGGCCGCCTCCTTGGTCCGCGGATCGAGCAGACGCGGGTCGGGCACCTCGCGGGCCCACTCGGTGATGCCCGCCGTGGCGCGCGGCACGAAGTCGAGGCCGATCTGGCCGTAGCGCGGGTCGGCCTCCTCGACGTCATGGCCCAGGGCGGCGAGGCGGTCCGCCAGGACGTAGACCTTGCGGCGCACCAGAGGATGCAGGCGCTTGGGCGTCGCGGTGAACGGCATGCGCAGGGAGAGGGCTATCCGCAGCCGCCCGGGCTCGCGGGTCGCCGCCTCCGCCGCGCGGATGGCGGGCGGCTTGTGCAGGTCGCCCTCGTGGTTGCCGCTCGCCGCGTCCAGGAGCAGGGCCGCGTCGGCGACGGTCCTCGCGAGCGGGCCGTTGACGGTGATGCCGTTGAACGACTCGGGCCAGGGCCACGTCGAGATACGGCCGCGCTGCGGCTTGATCCCCACGAGATGGGTCCAGGCGGCGGGGATGCGCACCGAGCCCGCGCCGTCGGAGCCGAGCGCCGCGGGGACGAGTCCCGCGGCGACCGCCGCCGCGGAGCCGCCGGACGAGCCGCCGGGGGTGTGACCGGTGTGCCAGGGATTGCGGGTGTCGCCGAAGCCGGGCCCTTCCGTGAAGGGCCACTGACCCAGCTCACAGGTGTTGGTCTTGCCGACGATCACGGCGCCGGCCGCCCGCAGCCGGCGTACGGACTCGGCGTCCTCCTTCTTCGGCGGGAAGTCGCCCCGGCAGCCGAACGCGGTCGGCTCGCCGGCCATGTCGGTGTCGTCCTTCACCGCGATCGGCACGCCGAGCAGCGGCCGTCCCGTCCCGCCGGACGAGGCCAACTCCCGGTCGGCGGCGTCCGCTTCGGCGAGCGCGGCCTCGGCGCGCACCAGCTTGAAGGCGTTGAGCACGGGCTGCGAGGCCTCGATCCGCGCCAGCGTGCGCTCCGTGAGAGCGCGCGAGGACACTTCTCCGGCGGCCAGCGCACGTGCGGTGCGCGCGAGGCCGTCGGCACGGTCGGCAGTCATGTGGGGGCACCTTTGATCGACGGTCGAGTGCACGCACGTTAACCGGCCGGGCAGGAACGCGGTACGGGGGCAGGGCAGTTCACGCCGCACACGACCGCCGGGAGCGCTCCCACGCAGGTCAGGGACGCCCCGAAGCCCGCATGGGAGCGCCCCCGCGCCGTCTGGAAAGATGACCCCCGTCATGGTGCAGATAACGAACAAGAGCGCGCGGCAGCAGCCCGCGCAGTACTCCGTGCCGACGAGCGCCGACGTGGCGCGTCTTGCCGGAGTCTCGCGCGCGACCGTCTCGTACGTACTGAACAACACGAGCGCCGTCCGCATCAGCGAGCCGACGCGGCGCCGCGTCCACGAGGCCGCCAAGGAACTGGGGTACGTCCCGCACGCCGCGGCCCGCAGCCTGCGCGCCGGGCACACCCGCGTCGTCCTGATGCCCACGCCGCAGATTCCCGCGGGCCCGCTCTTCAGCGAGTTCTTCAACGAGCTGCAGTGGGCGCTCAGCCGCTTCGACTACACCGTCGTGCAGTACGGCAGCCTCGGCCTGACCGGCGAGGACGCGGCCCGCGCGTGGGCCGAGCTGCGTCCGGTGGCGGTCCTGGCCCCCGGCGCCTCGGGGCTCGGCGCGCGCGGCGTGAGCGTCCTGAAGCGTTCGGGCGCCAAGGCCGTCTTCACGCTGGGTCCGCAGCGGGCCGAGGGCGCCCACGCCCTGCTCATGGACCAGCGGCTGATCGGCAACTGCGCGGCGGAGCATCTCCTGGCACGCGGCAGCCGGCACATCGGTGTCGTGGTCCCCGAGGAACAGGGCCTTGAGCCCTTCTCGCGACCGCGCGCCGACGGCGTCCGCCGCACCGTCGCCCGGCAAGCCCCGGACGCCACGGTGACCGACCTGCCGCTGGCCTACGACGAGGAGTCGGCGGCCCGCCTCGCTTCACGCTGGCGCGCACTGGGCGTCGACGGGGTGTTCACGTACAACGACGAGTTCGCGATGCTGCTGATGCGGGCGCTGCAGGACGAAGGCATCGCCGTCCCCGGGGAGACGGCGATGATCGGCGCCGACGACTTGATGCTCGGCAGGCTCCTGCGGCCGCGGCTCAGCACGGTCCGCATCGAGCTGCCGTCGGGTCAGAAGCTCGCGGAGCTCGTCGACCGGGTCGTGCGCGACCCGGGCACGGAGCCCGAGGTGCACGACGTGCTCGGTGCGACGGCCGTGCACCGCGAGTCCAGCTGACCCTTGTGTACGGGGGTCTGTACGGGTCTCTGTACGAGTGCCTGCGCGGGGCTCTTCCTCACTGCCCCGGCTGCTGCGACTCGGCCTTGGCCTGCTCCTCGGCGACGGACTTGCGGACCTCGTCCATGTCCAGCTGCCTGGCCTGCCCGATGACGTCCTCAAGGGCTGCCTCGGGCAGCGCGCCGGGCTGTGCGAACACGGCCACCTGGTCGCGGACGATCATCAGCGTCGGGATCGACTGGATGCCGAAGGCCTGGGCGAGCTCGGGCTGCGCCTCCGTGTCCACCTTGCCGAAGACCATGTCGGGGTTGGCCTCTGCGGCCTTGTCGTAGACGGGCGCGAACGACTTGCACGGGCCGCACCACTCCGCCCAGAAGTCGATCAGAACGAACTCGTTGTCCGTGACCGTCTGGTCGAAGTTTTCCTTCGTGAGCTCCATGGTCGTGCTGCTCATGGTGTTTCCTCTTCCTGCTGTCGGTCGACGCTGTGCACAACGGCCCGGGCGGCAGACGTATTCCACGCTTTCACCCGTGCTCGTTCCGCGCGCGTACCCGTGTGGCCACGTCGCACACCTACGACCACACTGGCTTTCATGACGGATTCGAAAACGTACGACGTGGTGGTCCTGGGGGCGGGTCCCGTGGGGGAGAACGTCGCGGACAGGGCCCGGGCGGGCGGCCTGAGTGTGGCGATCGTGGAGAGCGAACTGGTGGGGGGCGAATGTTCGTACTGGGCATGCATGCCCAGCAAGGCGCTGCTGCGCCCGGTCATCGCGCGTGCGGACGCCCGAAAGGTACCCGGACTGCGCCAGTCGGTGCAGGGCGATCTTGACGCGGCGGCGGTTCTCGCACATCGGGACTACTACACCTCGCACTGGAAGGACGACGGCCAGATCGGCTGGCTGGACTCCATCGGCGTGGACCTCTACCGCGGCCACGGCCGCATCGCGGGAACGCGCCAGGTGACGGTCACGGGCTCGGACGGCACCGAGCAGAGCCTCAGCGCCCGCCACGCGGTGGCGGTGTGCACCGGCACCCGCGCCGCCCTGCCCGACCTGCCGGGCCTGGCCGACGTGAAGCCCTGGACGAGCCGCGAGGCCACCAGCGCGGATCATGTGCCCGGCAGGCTCGCAGTGGTCGGCGGCGGTGTCGTCGCCGTGGAGATGGCCACGGCCTGGCAGGCGCTCGGCTCGCAGGTCACGCTGCTCGTGCGCGGCGACGCCCTGCTGCCGCGGATGGAGCCGTTCGCCGGTGAGCTGGTCGCCAAGGCGCTGACGGAGGCGGGCGCGGACGTCCGCACCGGCGTCTCGGTCACGGGCGTGCGCAGGGAGAACGGCACGGTCACGGCGACCCTGACCGGCGGCGACACCCTGGAAGCCGACGAGATCCTCTTCGCCACGGGCCGTGCCCCGCGCACCGATGACCTGGGCCTGGAGACCATCGGCCTCGACCCCGGCTCCTGGCTGCCGGTCGACGACAGCCTCCGGGTGGAGGGCAGCAGCTGGCTCTACGCGGTGGGCGACGCCAACCACCGCGCGCTCCTCACCCACCAGGGCAAGTACCAGGCCCGCATCGCCGGCGCCGCGATCACCGCCCGCGCGCAGGGCATCCCGCTCCTGGAGACCGACCCCTGGGGCGCGCACTCCGCCACCGCCGACCACGACGCCGTACCCCAGGTGGTCTTCACCGACCCCGAGGCGGCATCGGCGGGCCTCACCCTCGCGGAGGCTCAATCCGCGGGCCGTCGCGTGCGTGCCGTGGACTACGACATGGCGAACGTGGCGGGCACGGGCCTCTACGCGGACGGCTACGAAGGCCGCGCCCGCATGATCGTCGACCTGGACCGCGAGGTCCTGCTCGGCGTGACCTTCGTGGGCCCGGGCGTCGGCGAGCTCATCCACTCGGCGACGGTGGCGATCGCGGGGGAGGTGCCGATCGACCGCTTGTGGCACGCGGTCCCGGCCTATCCGACGATCAGTGAGGTGTGGCTGCGGTTGCTGGAGACGTATCGGGGTTAGCCGGCCCGGCATTCGTGCCGCCCGCTTGAACGGGGTCCGTCACCACTGTGGTGACGGGCCCCGTTGTCTTGTCGTGTCCCTTGCCGAGTGACAGGCGGCCGAAGCGGCCCTCACGGTGGATTGGCGCGACCGCCTCTCGCGCTGAGGCAGCCGAGGAGGGGCAGGCCGCTCAGTCCCCCGCGTCCCGCCACGCCGCGTCCCGCAGCAGCCGCAGGCCGTTGAGCCCCACGAGCACGGTGGAGCCCTCGTGGCCGAGTACGCCGAGGGGGAGCGGCAGGCTGCCGACGAGGTCCCAGGTGACCAGTACGGCGATGAACGCCCCGGCGATCACCAGGTTCTGCACCACGAGCCCGCGGGCCCGCCGGGACAGGGCGATCACCTTGGGCACGGTGGCGAGTTCGTCCCGCACGATGACGGCGTCGGCGGTCTCCAGAGCCAGGTCGGAACCGGCCCGGCCCATCGCGATGCCGGTGTGGGCCGCGGCGAGGGCGGGCGCGTCGTTGACGCCGTCCCCGATGACCAGCACCCTGCGTCCGGCGCCCTCCGCCGCGCGCACCGCCGCGACCTTGTCCTGCGGGAGCAGCCCGGCCCGTACGTCACCGATGCCGACCTCCGCCGCGAGCCGGGCCGCGGCCTGCGCGTTGTCGCCGGTGAGCAGCATCGGAGCGGTGCCGGTCAGGGTCTGCAGGGCGGTGACGGTCGCCGCGGCGTCGGGGCGGAGACGGTCGGCGATGCCCAGGACGCCGACGGGGACGCCGTCGCGCAGTACGAGTACGGCGGTCTGGCCGTCCTCGCCCAACTGACGCGCGTGCGCAAGGGCGTCCGCGCCCTCCGCCTCCCTCGGCGGGGTGTCCAGGAGCCGGTTCGGCGCGCCCACCTCCACGGCCGCGCCCCCGACCGTGGCGCTCACCCCGACGCCCGGCGCCGACGCGAAGCCGGACACGGCCGGGATGTCCAGGCCGCGAGCGCGCGCCGCGCCCACGACGGCGCGGGCCAGGGGGTGTTCACTGCGGTGCTCGGCAGCCGCGGCGAGCGCCAAGAGTGCGTCGTCGGTCAGGCCGCTGCCCGGCAGGGCGTGGACGGCGGTCACCCGTGGAGTGCCCTCGGTCAGGGTGCCCGTCTTGTCGAGGGCGACCGCGTCGACCTGCCCCAGACGCTCCATCACGACGGCGGACTTGACCAGGACGCCGTGCCGTCCCGCGTTGGCGATCGCCGAGAGCAGCGGCGGCATGGTGGCGAGCACCACCGCGCACGGCGAGGCCACGATCATGAACGTCATCGCCCGCAGCAGGGCCCCGGTGAGGTCGTCGCCGAAGGCCAGCGGCACGGCGAAGACGGCGAGCGTCGCGACGACCATGCCGAGCGAGTAGCGCTGCTCGACCTTCTCGATGAACAGCTGCGTCGGCGCCTTGGTCTCCGACGCCTCCTCGACCATCGCCACGATCCGCGCGATCACCGAGTCCGACGCGTCGCGCCCGACCCGCACCCGCAGCGCACCCGCCCCGTTCAGCGTCCCCGCGAACACCTCGTCCCCGGCCTCCTTGCCGACCGGCAGCGGCTCCCCGGTGATCGTCGCCTGGTCGACGTCACTGGCCCCATCGAGCACCTCGCCGTCGGCACCGACACGCTCACCTGGTCGTACGAGGATGACGTCGCCGACCCTCAACTCGGCGGTCCCGACGGTCTCTTCGCCACCCCCGTCGCCCCCGTCGGCCAGCCGGGTGGCCGTGGCGGGCGCGAGGTCGAGCAGGCTGCGCACCGAGTCGGCGGTCCGGGCGGTGGCCAGGGCCTCAAGCGCGCCGGACGTCGCGAAGATGACGATGAGCAGCGCCCCGTCCATCACCTGCCCGATGGAGGCCGCGCCGAGGGCGGCGACGATCATCAGCAGGTCCACGTCCAGGGTCTTCTCGCGCAGCGCGCGCAGCCCCGCGAGCGCCGGTTCCCAGCCGCCGGCGACGTACGCGACGGCGTACAGCGCACCCCACGTCCAGGAAGCGGCCCCCGCCAGCTGGAGCGGCAGCGCGATCAGGAACGCGGCCGTCGCTGCCGCCGCCCAGCGGGCCTCGGCGAGAGCGAGGACACGGGTGCGGCGGCGCGGAGCCGTCGCGGCTCCGGATCCCCTGGAGGAGGGGCGGGGGAGCTGGGGAGCGGGAGCGGCGGGCGGGGCTGCGGGCATGGCGAAGGAACCCTTCACGGGCTGGGGAGCGGCAACGTCATCACCGTACAGGAACGAATGAACAGCTTTTCATGTGTCGTCGATAGGATGGCGCCATGGGCCACGGAGTCGACGACAAGAGCAACGCCACCACGCGTGAACGCCTGGACACCGTGGGGGCCGCGGACGTCGCCGCCACCCTCCAGGCCCTGGCGACCCCGTCCCGGCTGCTGATCCTCGCCCGTCTGCAGGAGGGCCCCTGCGCGGCCGGCGACCTCGCCGATGCGGTCGGCATGGAGCAGTCGGCCTGCTCGCATCAGCTGCGCCTGCTGCGCAACCTCGGCCTGATCACCGGCGAACGGCACGGCCGCTCGGTCATCTACGCCCTCTACGACCATCACGTCGCCGAACTCCTCGACCAGGCGCTCTTCCACGTGGAGCACCTGCGCCTCGGTCTGCGGGACACGCCGGCGGGCGGCTAGCCTGTGGGTGATCTTCGGACCAGGTGATGCAGGTGCGGGTGAGGGAGAACGGCGTGTGGCCCGTGGTGGCGGTTGTGGCCGTCGGCGGCGCGATCGGCGCGTCGGCCCGCTACGGCGCGTCCCTGATCTGGCCCACCGCCCCCGGCACCTTTCCCACGACGACACTGCTCGTGAACGTCGTCGGCTGCGCCGTCATGGGGGCCTTCATGGTGCTGTTCACCGAGGTGATGCGCAGGCCGCACCGTCTGCTGCGGCCCTTCTTCGGCACCGGCGTGCTCGGCGGCTTCACCACCTTCTCCACCTACGCGGTGGACATCGAGCGCCTGGTGGAGAGCGGACACGCCGGGACGGGCCTCGCCTATCTCGGCGTCACGTTGCTCGCGGCCCTCGCGGCGGTGTGGAGCGCGACGTGGGTGACGCGGCGCGCCGTGGCATGGAGGCGACCGTGACCGGCCGCGGCGGGGAGATGACCGTGACCGACTGCGGCGGGGAGGTCCGGTGAACTGGCTCTGCGTGGTGGCGGGGGCGATGATCGGCGCCCCGCTGCGCTTCCTCACCGACCGCGCCGTTCAGGCCAGGCACGACACGGTCTTCCCGTGGGGGACGCTCGCGGTCAACGTGGCGGGCAGCCTCATCCTCGGCGTGCTCACCGGCGCGACCGTCGCGGGCGCCGCCACCTCCCACACCCAACTGTTCCTCGGCACCGGCCTGTGCGGCGCCCTGACGACGTACTCGACCTTCTCGTACGACACCCTGCGGCTCGCGGAGAGCGGCTCCCGCTTCTACGCCGCGACCAATGCCGTGGTCAGCGTGGTCGCGGCGCTTGGCGCGGTGTTCGTGGGCGTGGCGTTGGCCGAGGCCGTGTGGGTGTGAGCCGAGGCCCCGGGATCAGGTCCGGGGCCAGGCTCCGGGATCAGGCCTCGGCGAAGTCCCCCGAGAGCGCCGCGGCCATCCGCAGGTGCGGGGCCGCGTCAGCGTCGCGTCCCTGCCGCTCGAGCGTGCGGCCGAGGAGCAGCCGGGCGTACTGCTCGACGGGGTCGAGTTCGATGACCGTACGCAACTCGGTCTCCGCGCGCAGCAGTTGAGCCGAGTGGTAGTAGGCGCGGGCAAGCAGCAGACGCGGGGCGACCTGCTCCGGCACCTCGTCGGCCAGGGGGTCGAGGATGCGCGCCGCCGTGGCGTACTCCTTGGCGTCGAAGAACTGCCGCGCGCGCTCCCAGCGCTCCGCCGCGGTTCCGTGGTCGTAGTACATCGTGTCCACTGTTGCCTCCTTCGAGCCGTCCAACGGCAAGATGTGATTAAAAATTCCACCAACCGGTTCGGACCGGGGCGGCTCCGGGCGGCCAGGGACGGCTCGAGACGACCCGGGGGCGCGGGTTCCTTCGGAATGACCGGAGCGCGCGCCTGACGTCGGGCGCCCCGCGGGGCTAGGTTGTGCGGCATGAGCAATCTTGATCGCGAGCCGGTCCCGTCCCTGTGCGGCGGGCGCGGGTTCGTCGTCGCCGAACCGGTCCGGGAACTCCTCAGCCCCCGCAAGGTCAAGCTCGGCGAATCCACGGAGGTTCGCCGCCTGCTGCCCAATCTGGGCCGCCGCATGGTCGGCGCCTGGTGCTTCGTGGATCACTACGGCCCCGACGACATCGCAGAAGAGCCCGGCATGCAGGTGGGCCCCCACCCGCACATGGGCCTGCAGACGGTGAGCTGGCTGCACGACGGCGAGGTCCTGCACCGCGACTCCACCGGCAGCCTCCAGACGATCCGACCCCGCGAGCTCGGCCTGATGACGTCGGGCCGGGCGATCTCGCACTCCGAGGAGAGCCCCAGGAAGCACGCGCGCTTCCTGCACGGCGCCCAGTTGTGGGTGGCACTGCCCGACGTCCACCGCCACACCGACCCGCACTTCGAGCACCACGCCGAACTGCCCCTGGTCACGGCCCCCGGCCTGTCGGCGACGCTCATCCTGGGCACGCTCGACGGCGCCACGTCACCCGGCACGACATACACCCCGATCGTCGGCGCAGACCTCACCCTGGCCCGCGACGCGGACGTACGCCTGCCCCTGAACCCCGACTTCGAGTACGCCGTCCTGTGCATGTCCGGCGAGACCCGCGTGGACGGCGTCCCCGTCCTGCCGGGATCGATGCTCTACCTCGGCTGCGGCCGCACCGAACTGCCCCTGCGGGCCCAGTCGGACGCGAGCCTGATGCTTCTCGGCGGCGAGCCGTTCGACGAGGAACTGATCATGTGGTGGAACTTCATCGGCCGGTCGAACGAGGAGATCGCACAGGCACGCGCCGCCTGGATGGAGAGCTCGCGCTTCGGCGAGGTGAAGGGCTACGACGGTGAACGAATCCCCGCACCGGAACTGCCGCCGGTGCCGCTGAAGGCGCGGGGGCGCGTGCGCTGACGACGGCAGTCGGGCCGTGCGCGGCCGCGGCCATACACGGTACGAGGGTGATTCGAACGTCCGGTCGTGGGCACCCGGCAAGTCATGACGATTCGTGATGAGCATCGTGACTCGCCTGACATGGGTGAGATGGAACGAGGTACTCCGCAACGTCTCGCGGCGCGCAACCAGATGTGGACGCTCGCCTGGACCGCCCTGAGCGTCCTGCTCGCCATCTGGTCGCTGGCCTGGGCCGTCGGCGCGGCCAGGGGCAGCATCAATGCGTGGGCCTACTGTCTCGCCGGCCTCGTGCTGCTCGCCTGCGCACTGTGGGCCCGCCGCTCAGCCATCAGGAACAGTCCGCCACGCCATCTGTGAGTCGACTCCCACCCCGAGGCCGCCGCCGAGCATGTGGCGCTGGACCCTCCGGTGAGCGGCATGGCTCACGCGCTGCTCGCCAGCCCCGCCGCGTCGAACTTCCTCGAGCGCGACATCATGTCCATCCTCTCGGACGGCGACTACGACGACTCGTTCGCCATGGCGCTGGCCTGCAAGGACCTGGGTCTCGCCGTGGACCTGGGACGGGACCTCGGCGTCTCCACCGAACTGTCGGCCCTGGTCGAGCAGATCTACCGCCGGGCCAAGTCCCAGCACGGCGACCTGGCAGGAGAGATGACGCCGGTCCGGCTGTACGAGGCACTGGCGGGACGGGAGTTCCGGCTCGGTGCCGGGGTGACCGGCGGGCCTGTGGCCGTATAGGCCTGGACGCCCGGTCGGGTAGGTCCAGACCCACTTCAACGCCGACCCGGACCGCGTCCGGCCCCGCGCCGTGCACAGTGGAGGCACCGAGCCGGAGCGGCCGGGGACGGTGAAGCAGAAGGACGGGGCATGCGACAGGTCGTGTCGTGGGCGGGGAGCGCCTGCGTGGGGTTTCTCCGGGCGTGCGTGGTGGTGGTCGTCAGCATGCTGGTCCCGGCCGTCTGGGCCGCCGCCGTGGCGCTGGGGATCCGGTGGGGGGCGGGCAACCCGTGGTCGTGGGTGGCGCCGGTCGTGGTGGTGTGCGGCGGCACGCTCGCCCTGTCGCGCCCCGTCTGCCGGATGTTCAGGCTCCTCGCCGCGAGGTGGACCGGCACCGTCGTCCCCGCCGGATACCGGCAGGCCGAGCCCGTGGTGCGGATGTCCACCGGGTACTGGTGGAACGGCTTCTCCTACGAACGCACCCGCCGGGACGCCCTCATGGACCAGCGGTGGCGGATCCGATTGAGTGATCCGGCCAACTGGCGTGACCTGCGCTTCACGGGGATCGCCCCGTTCACCGCGGGACTGATCGCGGCCGTCCCGCCGGCCGGCCTCGCCGCGGCGGTCATCGGCTTCGGCCTGCCGGACCCTTCCACGCGCCTCGTCGGGGCGCTCGGTCTGGTCGTGGCCGTCGCGAGCGCACCCTACGCCTGGCGGCCGGTCGGGCCGGTGGCCGGGCGCTTCCTGCGTCCGTCCTCCGCGATGGTCCTCGCGGACCGGGTGGACGAGCTGACGGCCCAGCGCGCGGACACCACGATCGCGCAGGCCGCCGAGATCCGCCGGATCGAACGGGACCTGCACGACGGGGCGCAGGCCCGCCTCGTCGGGCTCGGCCTCTCCCTCGCCACTGCCGAGAAGCTGATGGAGACCGACCCCGACCGGGCAAGGAAGCTGATGCGGGAAGCGCGGGCCGGAGCGACCGCGTCACTGACCGAGCTCCGCGAACTGGTCCACGGAATCAACCCGCCCGTCCTGAACGACCGCGGGCTCATCGACGCCGTTCGCGCGCTCGCCCTGGACAGCCCGCTCGAAGCGACTGTCAGCACCGACCTCCGGCTCCGCCTGGACCCGCCCATCGAGTCCGCCCTGTACTTCGCCGTCGCCGAACTCCTGACCAACGCGGTCAAGCACGCCCGGGCGGACCGGGCACGGATCTCCGTCGAGCGGGACGGGGCGCGTCTCGCGATCGAGGTCGAGGACGACGGCAGGGGCGGCGCGAGGGTGCGCGCCGACGGCGGACTCGCGGGACTGCGCCGCCGCCTCGCGGTCTTCGACGGCACCCTGGAGCTCACCAGCCCGGCAGGGGGACCGACCCGCGTGAGAATAGTGGTGCCATGCGAATCGTTGTAGCCGAAGATCTCTACCTCCTGCGCGACGGAATGGTCCGCCTCATCGAGGCATGCGGACACCAGGTGGTGGCCACGGCGGCCACCGGACCCGAGACGCTCGACGCGCTCCTGAAGTGGCGCCCGGACGTCGCCGTCGTCGACGTCCGCATGCCGCCGACCCAGACGGACGAGGGCCTGCGGGCCGCTCTCGCCGCCCGCGGGGAACGACCCGGCCTGCCGGTCCTGATCCTCTCCCAGTACGTCGAACAGCTCTATGCCAGGGAGCTGTTGAGCGACGGCGCGGGCGGCATCGGGTACTTCCTCAAGGAGAGCGTGTTCGACGCGGATCAGTTCATCGATGCCCTCGAACGCGTCGCCGCCGGCGGGACCGCCATGGACCCCGCCGTCATCGCGAAACTGCTGTCCAGCGGTTCCTCGAACCGGAGGCTCGAAGGGCTCACCGAACGCGAACACTCCGTGCTCGCCCTCATGGCCGAAGGCCTGTCCAACCAGGCCATCGCCCGCCGGCTCTTCCTGAGCGACAGCGCGATCAGCAAGTACACCACCTCCCTGTTCGGCAAACTGGGCATCACCGATGACGACAGCAACAACCGTCGTGTTCTCGCCGTCCTCACCTATCTCAACAATCCCTGACCCTTGAAGGCACGGGGGTACGGGCCGGGGAGGTAAGTCGTGTAGCGGGCGGCGGAAGTCGGATCGGCCTGTTGAGTACGGGAGTTGAGGGTGGCGGGGGAGGTGTCGCCCCATTTACCCGTCGTGATCCGGTGGTCGATCGTGTGCAGGGCGGCGAGGTGTTCGCCGGGGCTGAAGGTGCAGTGTCCGGCGTTCTCGGTGTACGCCTGGCGCAGCAGCGGGGAGCGGCCCGTTTCGGCTACCGCCTGCCGGTAGGCGCTCTCCGTCTGGACGGGCACAAGGGCGTCGCCGGTGGTGTGAATGGTGAACTGGGGCTTGTCGAGGCGGCCGGAGGGCGCCGCGTGGTCGGCCATGTAGCGCACCGCACGCGGGTCCGCGCCGATGCGGGGCGCACGGGCCAGGTCGCGGAGGTCGCCGCCGAGGGAGCGGCCCGCCGACTTGTAGAGGGCCTTGACCTCCTTGTACTGGGAAGAATGGGCCAGCATCGCCGAGTAGTCGACGCCTGTGTTCCAGGACATGTTGCCGCCCGCGCGGCGCTCGGCCTCCTCCCGCCAGGCGAAGCCGGGCTGCGCCACCAGGCCGCGTACCGCCGTGTACTGGTTCGCCTGCTGAGCGGGGTAGTCGTCCGGGGCGGGCCGTGGTGTGCGCGGATCGTTCCAGCCGGGAATGTTGTGCAGCGCGGCGGCGAGGGCGATGCGGGCCCGGCCGTCCGCGGTGTTCTGCGCCGTGCCCAGGCTCTCGCCGAGCCGCTTGGCTGAAGTGGCCGCGTCGGCGGCGTCCTTGAAGCCCGTCAGCCGTACGTCCGCGTCACCGGAACCGGGCGCGAGGAGGGTGCGCAGGGCGAACGTGGCGTCCAGCGTTGAGTTCCAGTTCGCGACCCCGCCGTGCACGAGGCCGCACATGGACAAGGAGCCGTCGATGCGCCCCGGATGGCGTTCGGCGATCGTCGTGGTGATCAGACCGCCGAGCGACTGGCCCCAGGCGAGCGTCCGGCGGGCCGCGCCGATCTCCCCGGTGAAGGTGTCGAGCGCGGCCAGCTGGTCGGGCACCGCCTGCTCGACGGCCCAGCCGGTTCTCGCGTACGAGGAGCCGACGAGGGCGTAACCCTCCTGCAGGAGCAGCCTCTTGGTGGGCTCGTCGGGGGCGTTGGCGGCCGGGTTGGGCGAGCCCTCGGGGCGGTAGCCATGGCTGAAGAGCAGCACGGTGCCGTTCCACTGGTCCGGGGTGTCGATCACGTACGCGGCGCCGGAGGGGAGGGTGCCCTCCAGGTGGCGGGAGACGGACGGTGTGGCGGATGCGGGGGCCGCCGCCACGACGAGCAGCAGGGCCGCGAGACCGACCGCGGGCTGCCGGGCGCCGTGTCGTCGCGTGGTGCGTGATCCGGCCGTGCGTGTCATAGGGATTCTCCTCGTACGGGTGAGGGGTCCTGTGCGAGCGGAACGGGTTGTGCGGCGAGGTCACGTGTGTTGGTCTCCTTGACCCGCCAGACGGCGAGCGCCGTGACCACGCCCCCGCCCGTCAGGAGCAGGGCGACGGCGTCGCTGGAGTCGTGGGCGGCGAGCAGCCCGCTGGCTATCAGCGGCGAGAATCCGGCGCCCAGCAGCGTCGCGGTCTGGTAGCCCAGCGATGCGCCGGTGTAGCGCACCCGCGTCGAGAACATCTCGCTGAACAGGGCGCCGAGCGGCCCGTACATCACGGACTGGGCGATCCCGTGCCCGATCACGCAGGCGAGGATCAGCAGGCCGGGCCGGTGGCTGTCCACGAGCGCGAAGACCGGGAAAGCGGTGGCCGCCGAGAGCAGGGCCCCGGCCAGGACCAGGGGCCGGCGTCCGAAGCGGTCGGAGAGGAGGTTCGCGCACGGCAGGACCACCAGGGCCACGCAGGAGGCGACGGTGACCCCGGTGAGCACCTGCGGGCGCGTATAGCCCGCGTCGACGGCGTACGAGATCATGAAGCTCGTCATCAGCGCCTGCGCGGTGAACGGGCCGATGCCGACCGCCGAGGCGAGCAGCACCGGGCGCGGCGCGCGCAGGACTTCGAGCAGCGGCATCCGTGCCCGCTCCCGGCGCTGCGAGAGCGACGCGAAGAGCGGGCTCTCGGTGACCTTGAGGCGGATGTAGAGGCCCGCGCCGAGCAGCAGGAAGGAGAGCAGGAACGGCACCCGCCAGCCCCAGGCCCGGAAGTCGTCGTCGGGCAGGGTGCTCACCAGCGTGACGACCCCGGTGGAAAGGACCGTGCCCAGCGGGGCGCCGAGCTGGGTGAAGCTGGTCCACAGGCCGCGCGGCCGGTCGCCCGCGTGCTCGGCGACCATGAGCGTGGCGCCGCCCCACTCGCCGCCGATGGCGATGCCCTGCACGACGCGGAGCAGGACGAGCAGCACGGGCGCCCAGACGCCGATCGCGTCGTACGTGGGAAGCAGCCCGATGAGGAAGCTGCCCGCGCCCATCAGGACCATGGTCAGGAGCATCATCGACTTGCGACCGATGCGGTCGCCGAAGTGGCCGAAGACGATGCCGCCGAGTGGCCGGGCGAGATAGCCCGCGGCGAACGTGCCGAAGGCGGCCACGGTGCCCACCGCCGGTTCGGCATCGGGGAAGAAGAGTTCACCGAAGACGAGCGCGGCGACCGTGCCGTACACGAGGAAGTCGTAGAACTCGATCGCCGTGCCGAGCAGTCCGGACAGGGCGACGCGGCGCAGTTGCCCGGATCTCTCGCCGGGCCCGGCCTCGGTGTTCGTCTTGCCGGTGGGCGGATGCGTCATGGTGCCGGTGCTCCTCAGGCGTAGAAGCGGGAAAGGCTCCGCAGGACGCAGGCCGGCTTGTCGCCGCCCTCGATCTCGACCGTGCCGTCGACGGCGATCTGCACCCCGCCCCGCACGTCGTCGACGGAGGCGAGCGCGGCGCGCAGGCGTATCCGGAAGCCCGCCTTGACGGGGGCGGGGAAACGCACCTTGTCCAGGCCGTAGTTGACCTTCGTGGTGACGCCCCGCACGTCGAGGAGGTCGGTGAAGAGCGGGATGAAGAGGGACAGGGTGAGGTAGCCGTGGGCGATCGGCGCGCCGAAGGGCCCTTGTGCGGCCTTCTCGGCGTCGGTGTGGATCCACTGGTGGTCGTCGGTCGCGTCGGCGAAGGTGTCGATACGGTCCTGGCCGACCTCCAGCCAGTCGGTGACGCCGAGGTCGCTGCCGGCGAGTGCGTGCAGTTCGGCAAGTCCGTTGGCGGTGACGGTCATTGGAGTGTTTCTCCCTCGGGGTTCGTCGTCTGCGCGCCGCCGTGTTCGCGGCGCAGGCTGGGCTTGTGGAGCTTCCCGGAGGCGGTGCGCGGCAGTTCGGGCACGCACACCACCGATTTGGGGATCTTGTACTTGGCGAGCCGGCCCGCGAGGAAGGCGAGCACGTCGTCCGGGGCGGGGGCCGTGCCGTCGCGGGGCACGACGACGGCGCGCGGCACCTCGCCCCAGCGCGTATCCGGCACGCCGATGACGGCGCACTCCGCCACGTCGGGGTGGGCGAGGAGCGCGCTCTCGACCTCGGCGGGGTAGATGTTCTCGCCCCCGGAGATGATCATGTCCTTGAGGCGGTCGGCGATGGTGACGAAGCCGTCGGCGTCCACCCGGGCCGCGTCGCCGGTGCGGAACCATCCGTCGGCGAAGGCGGCGGCGGTCTCGTCGGGCAACTGCCAGTAGCCCGCCATGACATGGGGCCCCCGCACGAGCACCTCACCGGTCTCCCCGGTGTCCGCCGGGCTGAGGTCGGGGCGTACGACACGTATGTCGGTGAAGAAGTGCGGCACCCCGGCCGTGCCCGCCTTGCGCTCCGCGTGCTCGGCGTCGAGATAGAGCGCGCCGGGCGAGGCCTCCGTCATGCCGTACCCCTGCTGGAAGGCGAGCCCGCGCTTGGCGTACGCCTCGATCAGTGGCGTCGGTACGGGCGCGCCGCCGCACATCAGGGTGCGCAGCGAGGACAGGTCGGCCACCTGCCAGCGCGGTTCGCGGGTGAGGCGCTCGTACATCGTGGGCACCCCGAACATCGCGCTGACCTTGTGCTCCGCAACCTGATCGAGGGCTCCGGCCGGGTCGAAGGACTCGACGAGCAGGCAGTGACCGCCCTTGAGGAGCACGGGGAGGGCGAGCATGCCGAGGGCCGCGGCGTGGAAGAGCGGGGCGGAGACCAGGGCGACGGTGTCGGCGGTGAGGTCGGTGTCGACCAGGACGTTGACCGCGTTCCAGGTGAGGTTGGCGTGGGTGAGCATGGCGCCCTTGGGGCGGCCGGTGGTTCCGGAGGTGTACATCAGGAGGCACACGTCGTCGGGACCGACCGCCTCGTCCAGGGGCTCCTCGGCGGAGTGCTCAAGCAACTCTTCGTATTCCGGACCGACTTCGGCGAGGAAATCCACCTGCGCTGCCCGCAGCAGCTCCACCACGACAGGGGTGTGCGCGGGGGAGTGGACGAGCGTGCGGGCGCCCGCGTCGGCGAGCTGGTAGGTGATCTCGGCCGCGGTCAGACGGGTGTTGAGCGGTACGAAGACCGCTCCGAGCGCGCCGGCGGCGAAGAACGTCTCCAGGAAGGCCGGATGGTTGGGCCCGAGGTAGGCGACCCGGTCCCCGCGCCGGACGCCCCTTGCGCGCAGGGCGTGGGCGAGCCGAAGGACGCGGGAGTGCAGGGCGGCGTAGCTGACGGCGCGGCCCTCGTGGGTGAGGGCGGTGCGGTGCGGGGTCTTGCGGGCCCGGCGCGCGGGCCAGGAGCCGAGTCCTTCGTTGCGCATGGCGTGCCCCTCTACTTGAGCCCGAGCAGGCGGGCGGCGTTCTCCTTGAGGATCTTGGGGCGGACCTCGTCCTTGATCGTCAGCTTCGCGAAGTCGGCGAGCCACCGGTCGGGCGTGAGGACGGGGAAGTCGGAACCGAAGAGCACCTTGTCCTTGAGCAAGGTGTTGGCGTAGTGGACGAGTTGGGGCGGGAAGTATTTGGGCGACCACCCCGACAGGTCGATGTGCACGCCCGGCTTGTGCGTGGCGACGGCGAGGGCCTCGTCCTGCCAGGGGAAGGACGGGTGCGCGAGGATGATCTTCAGGTGCGGGAAGTCGGCGGCCACGTCGTCGACGTGCATCGGATTCGAGTACTTCAGCCGGATCCCGCCGCCTCCGGGCACACCCGCGCCGATGCCGGTCTGCCCGGTGTGGAAGAGGGCGACACAGCCGGTCTCCTCGATGACCTCGTACAACGCGTAGGCGAGAGCACGGTCGTTGGGGAAGAAACCCTGGATGCTGGGATGGAACTTGAAGCCCTTGACCCCGTGGTCCTCCACGAGCCGGCGGGCCTGCCGTACGCCCGCCTTCCCCCGGAACGGATCGATGGACGCGAACGGAATCAGCACGTCGGGGTGGGCGGCCGCCGCCTCGGCGACCTCCTCGTTCGGGACGGGCACGGTGCCGGTGGCGGACTCGGCGTCCACGGTGAAGACGACGGCGGCCATCTTGCGCTCGCGGTAATAGGCGGCCATCTCCTCCAAGGTGGGCTTCCGGGTGCGCCCCTCGACCTTGAAGTACGCGCTGGAGGCGGCGTCGAGGTCCTCGTCTAGCGAGGCGTGCCCCTGCGAGGAGACCTCGGCATGTGTGTGGACGTCGATGGCGGTGAGCTCGGCAAGGTCCATCGCCCTCACGCCCCCGGGATCTTGGGGGCGGGGATGCCGACCGGCTCCGGGGCGCTGCCCACCGAGGTGTGCCAGGCGGCGGCGATGGTCTCCGGGGTCCAGCCGCCGTCCGCGTACGCAACGGAGTTCTCCTGCGGGTGCGACCACAGGGCCAGGCGGTCGCCGCCGATGCCGACGCACTGCCCGGTCACGTCGCGGGCGGAGCGGGAGGCGAGGAAGGGCACGAGCGCGGCGCAGTCGTCGGCCGTCCCGAACCCCTCGCCCTTGCGCAGGAAGTCAGGCAGCGGCTGCCCCTCCTTCATCGCCTCGATGTACGGGGCGAAAGCGGGGATGGTCTCGGTCATCGCGGTGGCGGCCACCGGCACGATCGCGTTGACGGTGATGCCGGCCCTGGCCAGCTCCATCGACCACGTACGGACCATGGCGGCGATCCCGGCTTTGGCGGCGGCGTAATTGGTCTGCCCGAAGTTGCCGCGCTGCCCGGCGGGGGAGCCGACCAGGATCAGGCTGCCGCCCTCGCCCTGCTCCCGCATGCGTACGGCGGCGGCGCGGGCGCAGGTGAAGGTGCCCCGCAGATGGGTGGTGACGACCGCGTCGAAGTCCTCGTCGGTCATCTTCCACAGCACCCGGTCGCGCAGGATTCCGGCGTTGGTCACCATCGCGTCGAGCCGCCCGAACTCCGCGACGGCGCGGGCCACAAGGCGGTCGGCGGCTTCACCCGTGCCGACCGCCGCCACCTCCGCGACGGCGCGTCCGCCCGCCTCCGTGATGGTCTTGACGGCCTGCTCGGCCGCCTGCTCGTCGACGTCGTTGACGACCACGGCTGCCCCGGCGCGAGCCAGGGCGCAGGCATAGGCGAGACCGAGGCCGCGCCCCGAACCCGTGACGACGGCGGCCTTGCCGCTCAGGTCCACGGTGTGTGAGTCCAGCACTGGGAAACCCCTTCAACAGGCTGCGAATGCGTATGGGTCGGCGGGCACAGGGCACGCGATTCCGGTCGGTGCCGGCCCGTGATGTCGGCCCGTGATGCAGGCCCGCGATGCAGGCCCGTGGAAAGGAAGCTAAGACAAACCATTGTTGTCGTCAATGATTGTTGCCAACATCGATCATGCGGCATGCTGGAGACTGTTGAGACCGTCGGCGACGACCGCCGGTACGCCCCGCGAACCACCGATCAGGGAGAGCGCCCCTCATGACCAGCCGGAAGACGACCGCCGAGCCCGTCGAGGAAGGGTCCGTCGACGAGGGCGCGCCCTGGATGAGAGGCCTGCACGCCGACGCGGGCTACTTGCTCTACCGCCTCGGTCTGCGCTCGGGCCAGCTCTTCAACGCGGCGCTCCAGAGATCCGGCCTGCGCCTGCGGCACTACGCGCTACTGCGCTATCTGGCCACCGTGGAAGGCGCGGCCCAGCGCGAACTGAGCCAGGAGCTGGGCTACGACCCCAGCGCGATCGTCGGCCTGGTCGACGACCTGGAACGCCTCGGCTTCGTCGAACGCCGCCCGGCCCCCGACGACCGCCGCCGACGCATCGTGGCGCTCGCCCCTGCGGGGCATGACTTCCTGCGGGACTCGGACGAGGTGGCCCGGGGTGTGACCGACGAGCTGCTTGCTCCGCTGGGCGCGGGGGAGCGGGAGATGCTGCATGCGCTGCTGTCGCGGGTGGCGCATACGGACGGCGGCTGAAGTGCCGACGCCTCGGACCGGGGCGGCCACTCGTCCTCGAATGGCCGCCCCGGTCGGAGTGTTCGGGTCAGGAGCCCGTCGGCAGCTCCGACCTCACCTCGCGTGCCGCCGCGACCAGGTTCTCCAGGGAGGCCTTGGTCTCGGGCCAGCCGCGGGTCTTGAGGCCGCAGTCGGGGTTCACCCACAGGCGCTCCGCGGGGATGGCCTCAAGTCCCTTGCGCAGCAGGGCCGCTGCCTCCTCGGTGCTGGGTACGCGCGGGGAGTGGATGTCGTAGACGCCGGGGCCCGCCTCGCGCGGGTAGCCGTGCTCGGCGAGTTCGCGCGCCACCTGCATGTGGGAGCGGGCGGCCTCCAGGCTGATGACGTCGGCGTCTAGGTCGTCGATGGCCTGGACGATGTCGCCGAACTCGGCGTAGCACATGTGGGTGTGGATCTGGGTGTCCGGACGTACGCCGCTGGTGGTCAGGCGGAAGGATTCCGTGGCCCAGTCCAGGTACGCGGCGTGCTCGGCGGTGCGCAGCGGGAGGGTCTCGCGCAGCGCGGGCTCGTCGACCTGGATGACCGAAGTACCCGCCCTCTCCAAGTCGTTGACCTCGTCGCGCAGGGCGAGGGCGACCTGGCGGGCCGTGTCGCCGAGCGGCTGGTCGTCACGGACGAAGGACCAGGCGAGCATGGTGACCGGGCCGGTGAGCATGCCCTTGACGGGGCGTTCGGTCAGGGAGCTCGCGTACGACGTCCAGCGCACTGTCATCGGCTCGGGCCGTGAGATGTCGCCCGCGAGGACCGGCGGGCGCACATAGCGGGTGCCGTACGACTGGACCCAGCCGTGCTGCGTTGCGAGGTAGCCGGTGAGCTGCTCGGCGAAGTACTGCACCATGTCGTTGCGCTCGGGCTCGCCGTGCACCAGGACGTCGATGCCTGCCTTCTCCTGGAAGGCGAGGACCTCGCGGATCTCGTTCTTGATGCGCTCCTCGTAACCCGCCGTGTCGATGCGTCCGGCGCGCAGATCGGCGCGAGCCGTGCGCAGTTCGGTGGTCTGGGGGAAGGAGCCGATGGTGGTGGTGGGCAGCTGCGGCAGGCCGAGGCGGGCCCGCTGGGCCGCGGCCCGATCCGGGTAGGCGTGTGCGCGGCGGGCGTCGGAGTCGGTGACGGCGGCGACGCGGGAGCGTACGGCCGGATCGTGGGTCAGGGCCGAGCCCGAGCGGGACGCCAAATCGGCCCGGTTGGCGGACAGTTCGGCCGTGATGGCGCCCGTGCCCTGGGCCAGGCCGCGGGCCAGTGTGGCGATCTCGGCGGTCTTCTGGTGGGCGAAGGCGAGCCAGCGGGCGATCTGCGGGTCGATGTCCCGTTCGGCGGCGGAGTCCAGCGGGACGTGGAGCAGGGAGCAGGACGCGGAGACGTCGACCCGGTCGGCCAGACCCAGCAGCGTGCCCAGCGTGGACAGCGACTTCGACAGGTCGTTGATCCAGATGTTGCGGCCGTTGACGACGCCCGCGACAAGACGCTTGCCGGGAAGCCCGCCGACGGCGGCGAGATCCTGGAGCTGGCTCGCGGCGGACTCGGTGAAGTCCAGGGCGAGCCCCTCGACCGGCGCCTTGGCGAGCACCGGCAGCGCCTCGCCGAGCCTGCCGAAGTAGGAGGCGACCAGGAGCTGCGGACGGTCGGTGAGGGCGCCGAGGTCGCGGTAGGCGCGGGCGGCGGCGTTGAGTTCGGCCGGGGTGCGGTCCTGGACCAGGGCGGGCTCGTCGAGCTGTACCCATTCGGCGCCTGCCGCGCGCAGGTCGGCGAGGACCTCGGCGTACACGGGAAGGAGCCGGTCGAGCAGCGTGAGCGGCTCGAAGCCGGCGGCGACGCCGGGTGCGGGCTTGGCGAGGAGCAGATAGGTGACCGGGCCGACCAGGACCGGACGGGCGGCGAGGCCCAGCGCGATGGCCTCCTTCAGCTCGGCGACCTGCTTGGCGGAGTCGGCGGTGAAGACGGTGTCGGGACCGAGTTCCGGTACGAGGTAGTGGTAGTTGGTGTCGAACCACTTGGTCATTTCGAGCGGCGCCACGTCCCGGGTACCGCGGGCCATCGCGAAGTAGCCGTCGAGGGCGTCGTTCTCGACGGCCTCGCGGTGCCGCTGGGGGACGGCGCCGACCATGACGCTGGTGTCCAGTACGTGGTCGTAGTACGAGAAGTCACCGGTGGGCACTTCACTGATGCCGGCGTCGGCCAGGTGCTGCCAGGTGGCCGCGCGCAGTCGGGCCGCGGTGTCCCGCAGGGCGTCGGCGGTGACGCGGCCCTTCCAGTAGCCCTCGACGGCCTTCTTCAGTTCCCGGTGGGGGCCCTGGCGGGGGTAGCCGTACACGGTGGACCGTGCTGCCGCGGCTGCGGACTTCGATGTCACGGAAATCTCCTTCGCGAGATGACTCCTGAGAACCCCGGTGACGGGACACGGGCGCGAAGGGGTGACGGACCCGGCGGATCCCACCCGCGCCACGAGCGCGGTGCTCCGCCTGATCTGTACGCCGACCCGCCCACGAGGTCACCGGAATTTCCGTACGTGAGGGATCACGTACGGGCAACGGGCAGGTCTTCGGACTCGCGGGCACATCTGCCGGGGCAGATTCCTACTGGCCGTCGCTTCCCGGATCCGCGTGGATCCAGTGCGTATGACGGCGGTCGTTCCCACTCACCGCTGCGGGGCAGTCCCGGATTCCCACCGGGTTCCCTCTTGCGACGCTCCTGTCTGGCGGACAGGGCGAACCAGCTGCACTGGCCAGGCTAAAGGGTGGTCGGCCTGTTGGGCACCACTGATCACAATCCGGACCGTGAGGTGAGACACGGCCCCCAACTCCTGAGGCGGGGCAGCGCATGCGGAGGCGGGCGGCGCATGCGGAGGCGGGGCAGCGCATGCGGGGGCGCGGAACAGATCACCACTCTGTTCCGCGCCCCCGCCCACAGCAGCCGCAGGCCCCTCGGCCCGGCGGCGGACCCGGGCCCCTCAGCCCTGGTCGTAGGTGTGGAACCCGCGCCCGCTCTTGCGGCCAAGCAGACCCGCTTCCACCATGCGCCGCAGCAGCGGTGGCGGGGCGTACAGGGGTTCCTTGAACTCTTCGTAGAGCGATGCCGCGATGGAGGCGACCGTGTCCAGGCCGATCAGATCGGCCAGTTTCAGCGGCCCCATCGGGTGCGCGCAGCCCAGCTCCATGCCCGCGTCCACGTCGGCGGCCGTGGCGAAGCCGGACTCGGCCATCCGGATCGCCGAGAGCAGGTAGGGGATGAGCAGGGCGTTGACGACGAAGCCCGCTCTGTCCCTGGACCGGACGACCGTCTTGCCCAGGGTGTGCGAAGCGAAGTCCTCGACGGCGGCGAGCGTCCGCGCGCCCGTGTGCAGCGAGGAGACGACCTCGACCAGGGGAAGGACGGGGGCCGGGTTGAAGAAGTGCAGCCCGAGGACGCGGTCGGCACGCCGGGTCGCCATGCCCAGGCGCATGACCGGGATGGAGGAGGTGTTGGTGGCGAGGATCGCTTCGGGGTCCTCGACGACCTTGTCCAGGGTCGCGAAGAGCTCCGTCTTCGCGGCGGTGTCCTCCACGACGGCCTCGACGACGAGCTGTCGGTCGGCCAGATCGTCCGGGCTGCCGGTGAAGATCATGCGGGCCAGCGCGTCCTCGGCGCTGATGCGGTCCAGCTTGCCGCGCTGGACGGCACGTTCGAGCGAGACGGCCACGCGCTCGCGGGCGGCGCGGGCAGCCAGGGCGTCGGCCTCGCAGACCACGGTGTCCAGACCGGCGCGGGCGCACACCTCGGCGATCCCGGCGCCCATCTGGCCCCCGCCCACCACGCCGACCCGGCGGATGGCCGCGGTCATGACCGTCGCTCCGGGCGGTGCACGAGGTGTCGGGTGTAGGCGTCCGTGGGGAAGAACGCGGGCAACTCCCGTGCCAGGGCGGTGCGTTCGAAGAGGGCGCGGATGTCCTCGACCGGGGCCCATGGATACTCCGCGCCCAGGGCGGCGAGCTCGTCGCCGAGCAGCTCCAGCACCGTCTCCCGGCCGACGGCCCGGTGCCGCAGCCATTGCCAGATCTGCACCCGGGCGATCTCGGCGGTGGCGGCGTCCTCCATGAGGCCGTACAGGGCGACGGCTCCCTGCCCGTGCAGCCAGGCGGCGAAGTAGCGCACGGCGACCGCGATGTTGGTGCGCAGCCCTTCCGATGTGGGCGGCGCGCTGATGCGGCGCACGGAGAGCAGCTGCGCCGCCGTCACCTCGACGTCGCTGCGGACGCGGTCGATCTGGTGCGGGCGGGCGCCGAGCACCCCCTCGAACACCTCGCGGCAGACGGGGACAAGGGCGGGGTGGGCCACCCAGGAGCCGTCGAAGCCGTCCTCGGCCTCGCGTTCCTTGTCGAGGCGGACCGTGGCGAGGGCCGCCCGGTGGGCGTCGGGGTCCTTGGCGGGCACGTGGGCGGCCATGCCGCCGATGGCGTGGGCGCCCCGCTTGTGGCAGGTGCTTACGAGGAGTTCGGTGTACGCGCGCATGAAGGGGGCGGTCATGGTGACCTTCGCCCGGTCGGGCAGCAGGAAATCGGTGCGGTGACCGAAGGTCTTGATGAGGCTGAAGAGGTAGTACCAGCGGCCCGCGTTGAGCCCCGAGCTGTGCTCGCGGAGTTCGTAGAGGATCTCTTCCATCTGGAAGGCCGCGGTGATGGTCTCGATCAGGACGGTGGCCCGGATCGTGCCGCGGGGGATGCCGATGAGGTCCTGGGCGAGGACGAACACGTCGTTCCACAGCCGTGCCTCGTCGCGGTTCTCCAGCTTCGGCAGGTAGAAGTACGGGCCGCGCCCTGCGTCGATCTGGCGCTGGGCGCAGTGGAAGAAGTAGAGCCCGAAGTCCACGAGGGATGCGGGGGCGGGCCTGCCGCCGATCTCCAGGTGCTCTTCGGTCAGGTGCCAGCCGCGCGGGCGCACGACGATGGTGGCGGTCCGCTCGCCGAGCCGGTACTGCCTGCCCTCCGGCGTGGCGAAGTCGATCCTGCGCTCGATGGCGTCGAGCAGGTTCAGCTGGCCGCCGATGATGTTGTCCCAGGTGGGTGAGGTGGCGTCCTCGAAGTCGGCCATCCATACCTGCGCACCGGAGTTGAGGGCGTTGACCGTCATCGCGCGCTCCGGCGGCCCGGTGATCTCCACGCGGCGGTCGGTCAGTCCGGGCGCCGGGGGCGCCACCTGCCACGTGTCGTCCGCCCGTATGCGGGCGGTGGCGATGGAGAAGTCCAGCGGAGAGCCGGAGGCGAGGCGGGCCCCGACCCGCGTGCGCTCCTTGAGGATCTCCAGGCGGCGGTCGGCGAAGGCGTCGACGAGACGCCCGACGAACTCAAGGGCCCCGGGGGTGAGGACCTCGTCGTGCCGGTGACCCGGTACGCCGAGGACCTGGGCACGGCTGGTCGTAGCGGAGATGGACATGCGGGTCTCCTCAACTGGGTGGTGGGGACTGACGGGCCGGTGAAGCCGCCCCGCAGGGGAGCGGGGCCGCGACATGTGCGGCTCCGCCGCGTGGGCGCGCTCGACCCCCACCGGCCCGCGGACATCAATGCGGCGACCCAGCGAAGCGTCTAGTGGAACTGCTCAGCCTCGGTGGACCCGGCGAGCGCAGTCGTGGAGGAAGCCGGGTTGACGGCAGTGGACACCAGGTCGAAGTACCCGGTGCCGACCTCCCGCTGGTGCTTCACGGCGGTGAAGCCCTGCGCCTGCGCGGCGAACTCGCGCTCCTGGAGGTCGACATAGGCGGTCATGCCGTGCTCGGCGTAGCCGCGGGCCAGGTCGAACATGCCGTGGTTGAGGGAGTGGAAGCCGGCCAGGGTGATGAACTGGAAGCGGTAGCCCATGGCACCCAGCTCGCGCTGGAACTTGGCGATCTGGTCGTCGTCCAGGGCGGCACGCCAGTTGAACGACGGCGAGCAGTTGTAGGCGAGCATCTGGTCGGGGTGCTCGGCGTGGATCGCCTCGGCGAACTCGCGGGCCTGGGCCAGGTCCGGGGTGCCGGTCTCGACCCAGATGAGGTCCGCGTACGGGGCGTAGGCAAGGCCGCGGGCGATGACGGGCTCCATGCCGTTGCGCACCCGGTAGAAGCCTTCGGCGGTGCGCTCGCCGGTGACGAACCGGGCATCGCGCTCGTCGATGTCGGTGGTCAGGAGGTTCGCGGCGAGTGCGTCGGTGCGCGCCACGATGAGCGTGGGCACATCGGCGATGTCGGCGGCCAGACGGGCGGCGTTGAGGGTGCGGATGTGCTGGCCGGTCGGCACGAGGACCTTGCCGCCCAGGTGGCCGCACTTCTTCTCCGAGGCCAGTTGGTCCTCGTAGTGGATGCCCGCGGCGCCCGCGGCGATCATCGCCTTGGTCAGCTCGAAGGCGTTGAGCGGGCCGCCGAAGCCCGCCTCGGCGTCGGCGACGATCGGCGCGAGCCAGTCGGTGGTGTCGTCGCCGCCCTCGGCGGTGGCGATCTGGTCGGCGCGCAGCAGGGCGTTGTTGATCCGGCGGACCACCTGCGGCACCGAGTTGGCGGGGTAGAGCGACTGGTCGGGGTAGGTGTGCCCGGCCTGGTTGGCGTCGGCGGCCACCTGCCAGCCGGACAGGTAGATCGCCTGCAGACCGGCCTTGACCTGCTGGACCGCCTGGCCGCCGGTCAGCGCGCCGAGCGCGTGGATGTAGTCCTGCTCGTGCAGCTGCTTCCACAGCCGCTCGGCGCCGCGCCGGGCGAGGGTGTGCTCCTCGCGGACGCTGCCGGAGAGCCTGACGACGTCCTCGGCGGTGTAGGTGCGCTCGATGCCCTTCCACCGGGCGTCGGCCGCCCACCGCCGAGCCAGCTCCTGCGCCGTTGCCGTCGTCGTCCCTGCCTGTGCCATGACCGTCTCCTGGAGACTCGTGAACATTGCGAATGTCTGGCACTGAGTGCCGGACAGATCTGAGGGTGCGGCCCGCTGGTCCCGTGGGCGGGCAATCCGAGCAATGGTGCCTATCCGGCCGGAAGGGTCGGGATCACCGACGTCAGGGCATTGAGTCGTACCCCGGTTCCGGTCCGTCCGACGGAGTCCGGCGGGCCGCGGTACGACTCTGGCATCGGCACTCAGTGCCAGCAAGCGGGGAAAGATGCCAAGTTCTGCGCATCTTTCGCCGCCGTATTGCCAAGTCTGTTAATGCCCGTGGTCCCGTCCGCGTGGCTACCATCACGGGCAGCGCCGACGAGGGCGATCGTGACCGGACAGGAGGAGCCACGGGTGAGCAAGACGTACGCGGGAGCACGGCTGCGGCGGCTGCGGGAGGAGCGCCGCATGAGCCAGGCCGACCTGGCGCGGACGCTCGCCATCTCGCCGAGCTATCTGAACCAGATGGAGCACGACTCCCGGCCGCTGACCGTGCCCGTACTGCTGCGCCTGACGGAGGCGTTCGGCGTCGACCCCGGCTTCTTCTCCGAGCGCGACACCAGCCGCCTGGTGGCCGACCTGCGCGACGCACTGACCGGCGAGGTCTCCGCGGGACGGGTCTCCGCGTCCGACCTCTCGGATTTGGCATCGCGCATGCCCGCCGTGGCGACGGTCCTGGTGGACCTCGGCCGCCGGAACCAGCACCTCACCGAACAGCTCTCCGAAGCCGCCGAGAGGCGCGGGCCGGGAACGGCGGCGCAGCCCCGGTCGGCGCACGAGGAGATCCGCGAGTTCTTCTACCGGCGCCAGAACTACCTGCACGACATCGACCTGGCCGCCGAACAGTTCGCCGCCGAGATCGGCGTACGCCCCGGCGAGGTCGTACGAGCCCTGTCCGCGCGCCTGGCCGAGCGGCACGGGGTCCGTCTGGCCGCGGACGCGGAGGGCCTGCTGCACCACTACGACCCGACGGCCCGCGTCCTGCACCTCTCCAACCGGCTGCGCCCCGGCCAGCAGGCGTTCCGGATGGCCACCCAACTCGCGCTGCTCGAATACGGCGATGAGGTCTCCGCCCTCGCATCGGAGGACTTCGACCCGCAGGCCGCGGCCTGGCCGCTGGCCCGCATCGGCATCGCCAACCACTTCGCGGCCGCGCTGATCCTGCCCTACCGCCGATTCCACGCGGCAGCCGAGGAGTTCCGCTACGACATCGAGCGGCTCACCGACCACTTCGGGCTCGGCTACGAGACGATCTGCCACCGCCTGAGCACCCTGCAGCGGCCCCGGCTGCGCGGGGTGCCCTTCTCCTTCGTACGGGTCGACAGGGCGGGCAACATGTCCAAGCGGCAGTCCGCCACCGCCTTCCACTTCTCCCGCGCGGGCGGCACCTGCCCGCTGTGGAACGTGTACGAGGCGTTCGCCGCCCCCGGCCGCATCCACGTCCAGGTGGCCGCCATGCCGGACGGGCAGCGCTTCCTGTGGACCGCCCGTGCGGTCACCCGGCACCGCGGCGGCTGGGGCGAGCCCGGCAAGACCTTCGCCATCGGTCTGGGCTGCGAGATCCGCCACGCGTCGCGGCTCGTCTACTCCGACGGCCTCGATCTCGACAGCGCGTCCTCCGCCGTGCCCATCGGCATGGGCTGCCGCCTCTGCGAACGCACCGACTGCCCCCAGCGCGCGGTGCCGCCCCTCGACCGCCGCCTGGCGATCGACGAGAACAGCAGCACTTTCGTGCCCTACCCGGTGGCGGGGGACAAGGACTGACGGCCGCCGGACCACGGGGGTGCGCACGGGCCGGGGCACATGCGCTGACCAGGGGCGTACGCCCTGGTCGTGTGCGCTCGCGCGTGCCACAGGTGCAGCATCCCCGCAAGTTGTCAGGAAACTCGGTTGCGCACTAGGGTCACCACGCCTTGGTGAACGGGAAATCCGGTGTGATGCCGGTGCGGCCCTCGCCACTGTGAATCGGGAAGTCCGGCTCCAGCCCTCGCGGCAGCCACTGGGTGCGCAAGCATCCGGGAAGGCGGAGTCCGGTCGGTATGACCCGTAAGCCAGGAGACCGACCAAGGCGCGTTGTCCATCCACGAGGTGCTGGAGAGGGTCTGCTTAGCCATGCACATAGCCGAGGGTTTCCTCCCACCGGCGCACGCGATCGCCTGGGGCGTAGCGTCCGCGCCGTTCGTCGTCCACGGAGTCCGCTCCCTGACCCGTGAGGTCAAGGAGCACCCCGAGAGCACCCTGCTCCTGGGCGCCTCCGGTGCCTTCACATTTGTCCTTTCCGCGCTGAAAATCCCGTCTGTCACGGGCAGTTGCTCGCACCCCACGGGGACCGGGCTCGGCGCGATCCTGTTCCGGCCGCCGATCATGACGGTGCTCGGCACGATCACACTGCTCTTCCAGGCACTGCTGCTCGCGCACGGCGGGCTCACCACGCTCGGCGCCAACGTCTTCTCCATGGCGATCATCGGGCCATGGGCGGGATACGCCGTCTACCGCCTCCTGAAGCGCTACGACGTGCCTCTCATGGTCGCCGTGTTCTTCGGTGCGTTCGTCGCCGACCTGTCCACGTACTGCGTCACCAGCGTCCAGCTGGCCCTGGCGTTCCCCGACCCGAGCAGCGGATTCATCGGCGCCTTGGGCAAGTTCGGCGGCATCTTCGCCGTCACGCAGATCCCGCTTGCCGTCAGCGAGGGCCTGCTCACCGTCCTGGTGATGCGGCTGCTCGTGCAGTCGAGCAAGGGCGAGCTCACGCGGCTCGGCGTACTGCTCCAGGGCAAGAAGCCGGCCGCGCAGGCCGGTACGGACACCAAGACGGAGACGGGGGCCAGCGCCTGATGAGCCGGAACGCGAAGATCAACACCCTGCTCCTGGTCATCGTCGCCGCGCTCGCGGTGCTGCCGTTGGTGCTCGGCCTCGGCGACCACAAGAAGGAGCCGTTCACCGGGGCCGACGCCCAGGCCGAGACCGCGATCACCGAGATCAAGCCGGACTACGAGCCCTGGTTCTCGCCGCTGTACGAACCCCCTTCCGGGGAGGTCGAGTCGGCGCTCTTCGCTCTGCAGGCGGCCCTCGGCGCGGGCGTCCTGGCGTACTACTTCGGGCTGCGCAAGGGGCGCCGCCAGGGCGCCGAACAGGCGCAGGCGCAGGAAGCGACCGCGGAGCAGATGGCGGACGCGGCGGGCAGCAGGCCCGGGACCGAGCAGGTCTGAGCCCGCGTGCTGCCCATTGACGCGGCGGCGCACAGCAGTCGCTGGCGCCGCCGCCACCCCGTGGACAAAGCCGTGCTCGGTCTCGGCCTCACTGTCCTTGCCGTCTCGCTGCCGCCCTGGCCCGGCGCAGCCCTGGTACTGATCACCGCGCTCGCCGTGCTGCTCGGACCCGCCGGTGTGCCGCCGCGCAAACTGTGGCGCGCCTACCGCGTGCCGCTCGGTTTCTGCGTCACCGGCGCCCTGACCCTCATCGTCCAACTCGGCGGGCCCGAAGGGTTCGTCACGCTCGCCGACGGCGGCCCCGCACGGGCGGGCGGTCTGCTCCTGCGCACATCGGCGGCCTCGCTCGGCGTCCTGCTTTTCGCCTTCACCACACCCATGTCGGACCTGCTGCCCCGCCTGGTGAAGGCGGGCGTACCGGCGCCGGTCGTGGACGTCGCCCTGGTCATGTACCGGATGAGCTTCCTGCTCCTGGACTCCATGAGCCGCATCCGGCAGGCACAGGCCGCACGCCTGGGCCACACCACCCGGGCCGCCACCTGGCGCTCCCTGGGCTCACTCGGTGCCACCGCGTTCGTGCGGGCCTTCGACCGGGCGACCCGGCTGCAGGCCGGGCTCGCCGGACGCGGCTACGACGGAACGCTGCGGGTGCTCGTGCCCGACGCCCGGATCTCCCGGGGCTTCGTGGCAGCGAGCGCGGTCCTTCTCACGGGCCTCACGGCTCTCACCCTCGTACTGCAAAGGCTTCTGCCATGAAGGCTTCGTCCATGAGCGAGCCGAGCGTGCCCCTGGTCGCCCTGCGCGCCGCCTCCTACGCCTACGAGGACGGGCCCACCGTGCTCAGCGGCCTGGACTTCGACGTCACCGAGGGCCGCGCCCTCGCCCTCCTGGGGCGCAACGGCAGCGGCAAGACCACCCTCATGCGGCTGCTGAGCGGCGGACTCCGCCCGGATCAGGGCCAATTGACCCTCGGGTCCGTCCCCGTGACGTACGACCGCAAGGGTCTTACGCGGCTGCGCACCACCGTGCAGCTGGTCGTCCAGGACCCGGACGACCAGTTGTTCGCCGCCTCGGTCGAGCAGGACGTGTCCTTCGGCCCGCTGAACCTGGGCCTGTCCGACGGCGAGGTCCGGGCGCGCGTCGCCGAGGCGCTCGCCGCGCTCGACATCAGCGGCTTGGCGGACCGCCCCACCCATCTGCTCTCCTACGGCCAGCGCAAGCGGACGGCGATCGCGGGCGCCGTGGCGATGCGCCCCCGCGTACTGATCCTCGACGAGCCGACCGCCGGGCTCGACCCCGACGGCCAGGAACGCCTCCTGACCACCCTCCAGGGCCTGCGGGACGCGGGGACGACGGTGGTCATGGCCACTCACGACGTGGATCTGGCCCTGCGCTGGGCCGACGACGCGGCGCTGCTCACCCCCTCGGGAGTGCGCACGGGCCCGGTCGCCGAGATGCTGGCCCACCGGGGCCTCCTGGCACAGGCGGGCCTTACCCTCCCGTGGGGCATCGCCGTCACGGAGCTGCTACGGACCAAGGGCCTGCTGGACGGCGACGGGCCGCGCACCCCGGAGGAGTTGGCGGCCCTCACGGCCCCGGTGCTGCCCGGTGCGTCAGGCGGCTGACGTGCGCGCGGCCCGGCCGCGGTCCGGCAGCAGCACCGTGGCCAGGAGGGGAATCGCGGCGAGCGCGAGCCAGGGCGCCCAGGACGGCAGACCGGCGTCCAGGAGCGAGCCGGTCGCGGCGCTGCCCGCGAGGACGATCAGACCGGAGACCGAGGAGAGGGCGCCGGTGTAGAGGCCGAGCCTGCCGTCGGGCGCGAGATCGGGGACCCAGGCGCGGGCGGCCGGGGCCACCAGCATCTGCCCGAGCGTGAGCAGGACGACGAAACCGGCGGCGGGCAGCAGCCCGGCGACACCGGTCCAGGCGGCCGGGCGCGCGAGGGCCACGACGGCGAACCCCGCGGAGATGAGCACGAGCCCGGCCGCCATGGAGCGGCGCTGGTCGAGCCGGCCCGCGGCCCAGTGGGTGACCGGCAGCTGCGTGGTCACCACGAGCAGCGAGGAGAGGGCGAAGAGCCAGGCGAGCGGCGCCTGTGACCCCGCCGTGCGCTCAACCTCCGCCGGGAGGGCGAGATAGAGCTGGTTGTACGCGAGGAGATAGGCGCCGTACGCGCAGCACACCGCCAGGAAGCGGCGGTTGCGCAGCAGCTCGCCCATGCCTCCTTGTACGCGGACGCGCTCGCGCCCCGGGATGTGCTGGGGCAGCAGCCACAGGTGCCCGGCAAGGACGAGGACGAAGACCCCGGCACCTGCCAGGCAGACGGTGCGGAAGTCGACGGAGAGCAGCAGCGCGCCGAGCAGGGGGCCGAGGAACGCGCCGGCCTGGCCCGCCACGGTGAGCAGGGCCAGGATGCGGGTGCGCGGGCCGCGTCCCGACTCCTCCCAGAGCACCGCCTGCCGGGCGACCTCGGATTCCACGGCCGGGGAGAACAGAGCCGCGGCGAACCCGATCAGGAGCACCGCGCCGATGACCGACCAGGTCTGCTGCGCGTAGCCGAGCCAGGCGAAACCGGCGATCCGCAACACGCAGCCGGTGAGCACGACCGGCCGTACGCCGTAGCGGTCGGTCAGGGCGCCGCCCACCACGAACAGCCCCTGCTGGCTGAAGGTCCGCAGGCCGAGCACGAAACCGACCAGCCAGCCCGCCATGCCGATCGCCGCGCCCAGATGCTCGGCCAGGAAGGGCAGCACGGCGAAGAAGCCGATGTTGAAGGCGAGCTGGGTCAGGATCAGCAGGCGCAGCAAGGGGGAGAGCTGCGGCCAGGTCCGTTCGCGGCGCGAGCGCTCCGCGGGCCGGGCCCGGAGCAGTTGACGTCGTCCGCTCACCGGGCCACCGTCCCGGCCGTGGTCAATTCCCGCTCGGCAGGCCGCACTTCGGCCACGGAGGTCGGCGCGTCGGGCCGGCGCGCGCGCCGCAGCCTGCGGGGAGTCCACACCCCGCCCGCAGCGGTCGCCGCGAGGGCGCCGAGCAGGGCGAGCGCGGCTGCCGGGGCGAGCAGTGCCCAGGGGGCGCGTTCGGCGTAGGGCTGGTTCTCGGCGAGGAGCAGGCCCCACTCGGGGGACGGGGGCTGGGCTCCCAGGCCGAGGAAGCCGAGGGCGGCCAGGGCCAGCGCGACGGAGGGCAGGCGCAGCAGGGCGTGCCGGGTGACGGGCGGAAGGACCGCGGGCAGCAGATGGTGCCGGAGCAGGTGGCGACGGCCCGCGCCCAGACTCCGGGTCGCCGTCAGGTGGAGGGTGGCGCGCTCCTGGAGGATCAGGGCGGCGGTGTGGGCGGCCAGGGGAACCCAGGCGACGGCGGCCACCGCGATGGCGGGGGTGGCGGCGCCGCTGCCCGCGACACCGGCGACGAGGAGGCCCGCGAGCGTCGGCGGAACGGCGTTGAGCGTGTCGAGCAGCGGACCGGAGAACCGGGGCAGGAGACCGAGCAGGACACCCGCCACCAGGGCGGAAGCGGTGATCCCGAAGGCCAGCGCGAGGGTGTGGAGCGCGCCGTGTCCGACCCTGGCAAGCACGTCGCGCCCCAGGGCGTCCGTGCCGAACGGGTGTGCCGAGGACGGTGCCTGGAGCCGGGCGGCGGTGTCCAGGGCGAGGGGATCGCGGGCCAGGCTGAACAGGATGACGCCGAGGAGCAGTCCGCCGTAGAGCAGCGGAAGGCGGCTCGGGGCGGGCGGCGCCGGGCTGTGCAGGGTGGGCAGCGCGCCGTCGCCGAGGGCCGGACCGCTCGCGAGCCGGGCCGCGAGGCGGAACAGGCCGCTCGCCACGGCGGCGAGCAGGACGAGCGCGAGGGTGCCTGCCTGGAGGACGGGCAGATCCTGTGCCACCGCGGCCTGCAGGGTGGAGCGGCCCAGGCCGGGGATGTCGAAGATCTGCTCCACGGCGACCGCGCCGCCGGTCAGGCCCACGAGGAACAGGCCGAGGTTCGGAAGCAGTGCGGGGACGCAGCGGCGCAGCGCCTGGCGCGCGATGCGTCCGGCCGGGATGCCGCGGGCGGACGCGGCCCGCGCCCACGGTTCGGCGAAGGCGCCGGGCAGCAGATCGTCGAGGAGCCGCCCGAGCAGCGCCCCGGCGGGCAGTCCGAGCGAGACGGCGGGAAGGACCATCCACTGCGGCCCGTACCAGCCGAGCGCGGGCAGCCAGCCCAGATGGACGCCGATCACGGTGGCAAGGACCGATGCGGTCAGGAACTCGGGCAGCGCGGCAAGGACCGCGGCGCCGCCGCCCGAGTGGCGGCGCCCGGCGAGCTTGCGGCGGGAGCCGAGCCACAGCGTGCGGGCGCACACCGCGCCCGCGGTGAGGACGGCCACCACCAGCGCCACGGACATGAGCAGCAGCGAGACGCCCAGGGACTGCACGACGGAGGGCAGCACGGCTTCGCCGGAGATCCACGACTGCCCGGCGTCACCGTGCAGCAGCCCGCCCGTCCACTGGCCGAGCAGGTGCAACGGGCCGTCGTCCAGGCCGATCTGGTCGCGGACGGCCGCCAGCGCCTCCGGGGTGGGTGTGCGCTCCGCCGACCTGGCCTTGAGTACGGTCAGCGCCGGGTCGGTGCGCGAGAGCCAGGGCAGCAGGCCGATCAGGCACAGCAGCGCCGCGGCGAGGACCGCGCGCCAGAGCAGCGCCGGTCCGCCGGCGCGGGCGAACCTGCGCATGCCGCCCTCAGCGCCGCGTGCCGGTGGAGACCAGCGTCCGCTCGTACGGGTCGAGGATCTCGCCCCGCACCGAGCCGCCGACGCCCGTGATGATCCGCTGGTGGACCAGCGGGACGACGGCGTCGGTGCCGAGGATCTCGGCCTCGGCGGCCATGGTGGCGTCCTGCCGCTTGGCCGTGTCGGCCGTGTTCTCGGCCTTCTTGACGGCCTTGTCGACCGAGCTGTCGCACAGCAGCGAGAGGTTGTAGCTGCCGTCGCAGGTGTAGTCGCTGGCCAGGACCGAGACGGGGTCGCCGGTGTCGAGCATGGTGTTGCGGGCGCCGACGAACGCGTCGAACTTCCCGGCCAGCGCGTCGCCCTCGATGCGGGAGGACTCGCGGACCTCAAGCTTCACCTTGAATCCGGCCTTCTGCAGCTGCTGCTTGAGGACTTGGGCGACCTCGGGCAGCTCGGGCCGGTTGTCGTAGGTGCCCAGGGTGATCGTCTTCCCGCCGGGCGCTGTCGGCTTCGCCTGCCCCTTCGGCTTGTCGCGCTTTCCGCCGGCCCAGGTCAGGGCGGGGCCGAAGATGCCCTCGCCGGTATCGGCGTGGCCCTCGTACACGTCCTTGGCCAGTGCGGACGTGTCGATCGCGGCGCGGGCGGCGGCGCGCAGGCCGGGGTCCTTGAAGACGCCCTGCTCGGTGTTGAGCTGGAGCGCGGTGGTGCGTGCCGTGGCGGTCTCGCGGTCGTGGCCCTTGTCGAGGGACGCGGCCTGGGAGACGGGGACCGCCTCGGCGATGTCCACGTCGCCGGTGCGCAGGGCGTTCGTGCGCGCGGTGCCGTCGGCGACGAACCTGGCGTCGACGCCGGACGCCTGGGCGCGACCGCCCCAGTAGTCGTCGAAGCGGTCGAGGGTGGCCGCGGTGGCGCCGGTGGTTTTGGTGAGTTCGAAGGGTCCGGTGGCGGTGCCGACCGGACTGACCTTGCCGCCCTTCTCGTACGCCTTCGCGGAGAGCACGGCGAGGCCGGGGCTGGACAGGCGCAGCGGGAGTGCCGGGTCCGGGTCGGCGGTGGTGATCCGGACCTGGTCCTTGCCGACGGGCTCTGCGGTGAGCGCGGCTCCCGAGAGCGCTGCGGTGACGGGCTTGGCCTTGCCCGCCCGGGTGAGGGCCGCCGCGACGGCGGAGGGCGTGACGCGGGTGCCGTCCTGGAAGGTGGCCTGGCGCAGGGTGAACAGCCAGCCGCGGTCGTTCTCCTGCTTCCAGGAGGCGGCGAGCGCGGGGGCGGCGGTGCCGTTCGCGTCCAGCTTCGTCAGGCCCTCGGTGACGCCGAGACGGCTGAGGAGGGTGGCGTCCGCACCGTACGGGGAGAAGTTCTCGGAGGGCGGGAAGGCCAGCGCGACCTTCAGCCGGGCGCCGCCCGCGGTGTCGCCCGATGAGTCGTTCTGTGCGGCGAAACAGCCGGTGAGCAGGGGTGCGACGAGCAGTCCTGCTATGAGCGGGCGGTGTCGGACGGAGCGCATGGTCCTCGTTCTGGGGGTCGCTGGATGCGTGCGGGGGCGATGGATGTGACGGCGCCTACGACCGCATGGGGACTTCGAAGTGCACGACCCGCGATGTGCCCGATTCCTCGCGCTCGTCGTGCACGACCTTCCCCTGGGAGCGCCAGAAGCCCTCGGCGCCGGTCACCTCCGGGTCGGTGTGCAGATATACGGAGCGGTATCCGCCGTCCGCCGCGGCGAAGTCGAGCAGCTCGCCGACCAGGCGCCGGGCGAGTCCGCGCCGCCGGTGCTCGGCGCGCACATAGATGCGCCGCAGCTGTGCCGTCTCGCCCGAGGGGAAGCGTTCGGCGATCCAGCTCGGGTTCGGCGGATGCGCGGGGCCGCGGGAGTCGAGCGCGCCGGTGGCGGCGACCGACCCGTCCCGCTCGTCCACCGCGACGAGCAGGGTGTGGCGGGCGGGAGTCAGGTACGCGCCGTCGAGGTCGATGATGTCGCCGTGCCAGCGCGGCACGTAACCCGTGCCGAAGTCGTGGTAAACGGTGTCGAGCATGACGGCTCGTGCGGCGCCGAGGTCGTCGGCGGTGGCCGTCCGGATGCGGTAATCAAGCACTTGCACACCCTAAGCATTAAGCCGATATGGCCTGCCGCCGGTGAACGGCGTTGCATGACCATGCGAAGTCATGCATACTCTTCCTATGTCCAAGGTCCTCACCTCCCTCCCCACCGGCGAGCGCGTCGGCATTGCCTTCTCCGGCGGTCTCGACACCTCCGTCGCCGTCGCCTGGATGCGTGACAAGGGCGCCGTCCCGTGCACGTACACCGCCGACATCGGCCAGTACGACGAGCCCGACATCGCCTCCGTGCCCGGCCGCGCCTCCGCGTACGGCGCCGAGATCACCCGACTCGTCGACTGCCGGGAAGCGCTGGTCGAGGAAGGCCTTGCGGCGCTCGCCTGCGGCGCGTTCCACATCCGGTCGGGCGGCCGTCCCTACTTCAACACCACGCCGCTGGGCCGTGCCGTGACCGGCACGCTCCTGGTGCGGGCGATGCTCGAGGACGGGGTGCAGATCTGGGGCGACGGCTCGACGTTCAAGGGCAACGACATCGAGCGGTTCTACCGGTACGGGCTGCTCGCCAACCCGCACCTGCGGATCTACAAGCCCTGGCTGGACGCGGACTTCGTCACGGAGCTCGGCGGCCGCAAGGAGATGTCGGAGTGGCTCGTCGCGCACCAGCTGCCCTACCGGGACTCGACGGAGAAGGCGTACTCCACGGACGCCAACATCTGGGGCGCCACGCACGAGGCCAAAACCCTTGAGCACCTCGACACCGGTCTTGAGACCGTCGACCCGATCATGGGCGTGCGGTTCTGGGACCCGTCGGTGGAGATCGACACCGAGGACGTGACGATCGGCTTCGACCAGGGCCGCCCGGTCACGGTCAACGGCAAGGAGTTCGCCTCCGCGGTCGACCTCGTCATGGAGGCCAACGCGATCGGCGGCCGGCACGGCCTGGGCATGTCCGACCAGATCGAGAACCGGATCATCGAGGCCAAGAGCCGCGGCATCTACGAGGCGCCCGGTATGGCGCTCCTCCACATCGCCTACGAGCGCCTGGTCAACGCCATCCACAACGAGGACACGCTCGCCGCGTACCACAACGAGGGCCGGCGCCTCGGCCGCCTGATGTACGAGGGCCGCTGGCTCGACCCGCAGGCGCTGATGATCCGGGAGTCGCTGCAGCGCTGGGTCGGCGCCGCGATCACCGGTGAGGTGACGCTGCGGCTGCGGCGCGGCGAGGACTACTCGATCCTCGACACCACGGGCCCGGCGTTCAGCTACCACCCGGACAAGCTCTCCATGGAGCGGACCGAGGACTCGGCGTTCGGCCCGGTGGACCGGATCGGCCAGCTCACCATGCGCAACCTCGACATCGCCGACTCCCGCGCGCGCCTGGAGCAGTACGCGGGCCTCGGCCTGGTCGGCTCCGGCCACCCGACGCCGATCGGCGCGGCGCAGGCCGCGTCGACCGGTCTGATCGGCGCCATGGACGGCGGCGGCGCCGAGGTGATCGCCTCGCGCGGCGAGACCACGGACGAGGAGTCGATGCTGGACCGCGCCGCGATGGAGTTCGGCACGGACTGACACCGGACACCGGTCGTACGCAACTGACGGCGGGCCCCGGCGGATTCTCATCCGC
>NZ_JBSGSG010000066.1:0-55465 GCF_053606765.1 Streptomyces sp. NPDC055189 | reverse complement strand
GGGCCCCGGAACATCCGGGGCCCCTCGCCGCGTCCGGAACCCGACCCCCGGGACGGACCGGCGCCCCTTTAAATTCGCCTTTCAGATGCAACATTAATAGCGTGCGGCCATGCGGCTCACACGGTTCACGGATCTGGCTCTTCGCGTACTGATGCGCCTCGCCGTCCAGGAGGGGGACCTGCCCACCACGCGCGAGGTCGCCGCCGCCATGGACGTTCCCTACACGCACGCGGCGAAGGTCGTCGCCAGGTTGCAGCACATGAGCCTCGTCGAAGCACGGCGCGGCCGGGGCGGCGGGCTCGCGCTGACCGCGGCGGGGCGCGAGGCCTCGGTCGGCGGGCTCGTGCGCGAGCTCGAAGGGTCGGGGGAAGTCGTGGACTGCGACGGCACGACGCCGTGCCCGCTGCGTTCCGCGTGCCGCCTGCGCGGAGCTCTGCGCCAGGCCCAGGAGGCATTCTTCGCCGCGCTCGATCCGCTCTCGCTCGACGACCTCACCAAGTCGCCCACCGGCCCGCTCCTCGTCTCGCTCTCCCCCGCTCCCCGGACGCACTGACCGCACCACCGGCGGCCCGGCGTCGCCGCACACCCTTAAATACGAATCTCAAATGCATATTAAGGAGTCCGCTGATGCTCACCGAGTCGTCGGCCGCCGTCGTCCGCGCCACGCTTCCCGCCGTCGGCGCCGCCATCGAGGACATCACCGAGCGCTTCTACGGGAAGCTGTTCGCGGCCTATCCGGCGTTGCTCCGCGACCTGTTCAACCGCGGCAACCAGGCCGCAGGCACCCAACGCCAGGCGCTCGCGGGATCCATCGCCGCCTTCGCCACGTATCTGGTCGAGCACCCGGACGAGCGGCCCGACGTGATGCTGCGCCGCATCGCGCACAAGCACGCGTCCCTGGGCGTGCGGGCCGACCAGTATCCGGTCGTGCACCAGCACCTGTTCGACGCCATCGCCGAGGTACTCGGCGACGCGGTCACGCCCGAGGTCGCCGCTGCCTGGGACGAGGTGTACTGGCTGATGGCGAACGCCCTGATCGCGATCGAGGCCGGCCTGTACGCGGAGCAGGGCGTGGTCGACGCGGACGTGTGGCGGACGTGGGAGGTGGTGGACCGCACCGAGGAGTCGCCGCGGGTCGCGTCGTTCCTGCTGCGCCCGGCCGACGGCGGTCCTGTCCCCTCCTTCAGAGCCGGACAGTACGTCTCCGTGCAGGTCCAACTGGCCGACGGCGCACGGCAGATACGCCAGTACAGCCTCATCGGCGCGCCGTCCGCCACTACCCGCGCGATCGCGGTCAAACAGGTCGACGGGACCGGCACGGACCCCGACGGAGAGGTCTCGCACCACCTGCACACGCACGTCCGCCGGGGCGACCTGCTGCGTGTCTCGGCACCCTACGGCGACCTCGTCCTGGAACCGGGCGACGCGCCCCTGCTGCTCGCCTCCGCCGGCATCGGCTGCACGCCCATGCTGGCCATGCTCGAAGAGCTGGCGGCCGCGGGGCACCAGGGCCCCGTGACGGTCGTGCACGCCGACCGTTCCCCCGAAAGCCACGCGCTGCGTGCCCACCACGAGGCACTGGCGGCCAAACTCCCCGCCGCCACGGCCCACTTCTGGTACGAGCAGCCCGGCTCGGGACACCGCACCGGCCGCGTCGACCTCGCCGATGTCCCGCCGGCGCCCGGCACCCGCGCCTATCTCTGCGGACCGCTGCCGTTCATGCGCGCGGTGCGCGGACAGCTCCTGGGCCAGGGGGTGGCGGCGGCCGACATCCACTACGAGGTGTTCGGCCCCGACCTGTGGCTGGCCTCATGATGGCTTCGTGGCGGCAGACGACATGCAGTACACCGAGGACGGCCATTTCGTCATCATCAAGGGCAGGCGCTGGCGGGCCACCGACCCCCGGCTGCCCGAAACAGTGGAAAAGCGTCTGACCCACCACCTGATGTCCGCCCGCCGGGCCGTGGCCGCCGCAGGCGACGACGACAAGGCACGGAAGGCGGCCCGTGCGCGCGTGCAGCTCGCCAAGACGGGGCTGGGGGAACGCGGCACGGCCTGGTGGGAGCAGACCCTGGCGCAGCGGCGCCGGCGCTGGAACGACTGCCTGCACCAGCTGGACGAGCACTAGTTTCCTGCTGGCCGCTCCCGGCTCCCGGCAGTGTGCTGTAGTTCACCCCGTGAGCCCTACTGGCCAGGAACATCCGGGCCCGGGTCCTCGTTCTTCTAGGTGTGGCTGCGGAGGGGACAGTGTCCCCGGGCCTCACCTATAGCCCATGGGGAAGATCGTTCGGCTGAAGCCCCATGGAGCCTTTCGCCGAGAGGCGACCGCCCTCCGCTTGCCACGCTCTACGGCCCCGGTTGGTCTCCCCCGTCCAGCCGGGGCCCCTTTATGCCCGGAGCCATCCCAGCACTCATCCGGCCCGCTTCGGCTACTCACTCTCGGCGAACATGCGCAGCAGGCCGTGGGGTGCCTCGTCGCCGTAGAGCAGCTCCAGGAGCTGGTCGCCGTCGGTGGCGGCCGCGGTGCTGCGCCGGAACATGGCCTGCTCGTACTCGGCAAGCGCGGCCTCGATGTCGTCGGGGCGCGCGGCGATGGCCTTGCCGAGTTCCGCGCCGTCGTACATCGCCAGGTTGGCTCCTTCTCCGTTCGGGGCCGCCAGGTGCGCGGCGTCGCCGAGCAGGGTCACGCCCGGCACCCGCTCCCAGCGGTGATCGGCGGGCAGGGCGTTGAGGGTGCGCAGGACCGGTGCGGTCTCGCCGTCGGTGATCAGCGCGGTGAGCTCCGGCGCCCAGCCCTCGAATTCCCGCGCGATCCGCGCGGCGGCCGCGGCCGGATCGGCGAAATCGATGCCGTCGAACCACTCCCGCGGCTCGGTCAGCACCACGTAGGTGTGCAGGGTGCCGCCGCTCTCCCGGTGTGCCTGGATCCCCCTGCCCGGCGTGAGCGCGAACATGGACCCGCCGCCGACCGCTTTCGCGCTGGCCGGGTGCCGACTGTCGGCGTCGTAGAGGTAGGTCTCGACGAACGATCTGCCGATGTACGAGGGGGTCGCGTCGGAGAGCAGCGGGCGGACCCGTGACCATGCGCCGTCCGCGCCGACCAGCAGGCCGGTGACGGTAGTGGTGCCGTCGGCGAAGGCCACCTCGTGGCGGCCCTCGCCCAGGGCGCGGACGCCGCTGACCTTGTGCCCCCAGCGGACGGTGCCGGCGGGGAGCGATTCGAGCAGGATGCGTCGCAGTTCGCCGCGCAGTACCTCGGGGCGCCCGCGCTCGCTGTCGTCGTCGAACAGGATGGACCCGTCCGTATCGAGGACGCGGGTGGCCTCGCGGCCTTCGAGGATGAGGCTGCGGAACTCGTCCGTCAGGCCTGCGGCCTGGAGCGCCGGCTGGCCGTTGTCCTCGTGGATGTCGAGCATTCCGCCCTGTGCGCGCGCCGTCGCGGAGGCCTCCGCCTCGTAGACCGTGGCCGGTATGCCGTGGACGTGCAGGACGCGGGCGAGCGTGAGGCCGCCGAGTCCGGCGCCGATGATCGTGACGTGGGTATTCATGGCAGGGCTCCTTGTCTGTCGTACGCCCGCCGGTGAAGCCACGGCAGGACATCTTTGGAATGACGTTCCATGAACAGACTGGAACCTCGTTCCAGAGATGTCAAGCTGGAACGGTATTCCAGAGATGTGCCAGGATGTGTGCATGGCAACCAGGACGCGTCGTACCGAGCGACGAGAGGAACCGCTCTCCCGCGAGCGCATCGTCGGGGCGGCGATCGAGCTGCTCGACTCGGTGGGCGAGCGCGGGCTCACCTTCCGCGCGCTGGCCGAGCGCCTCACCACCGGACCCGGCGCGATCTACTGGCACGTCACGGGCAAGGACGAACTGCTCGGCGCCGCCACCGACGCCGTCGTCGCGACCACCATGCCCGCGGGCCCCGCCGACACGACGCCGCAGGAGGCGATCCGCGTCCTCGCCCTCGGCGTGTTCGACGCGATCGAGACCCACCCGTGGATCGGCACGCAGCTCGCCCGCTCCCCCGGCAAGTCCCCGATGCTGCGGGTCTTCGAACACCTCGGACGCCAGGTCCAGGCCCTCGGCGTACCAGCGGCCTCCCAGTTCACCGCCACGTCCGCGCTGCTGAACTACATCGTCGGGGTGGGCGGCCAGAACGCGGCCGACGCCCGCGCGCACCACGCGCGCACGCCGGACACGGGACGGGCCGAGTTCCTCGGCAACGCCGCGGCCGCCTGGGCCGACCTCGACCCCGTCGAGTACACGTTCACCCGCAGCGTCGCCGACCAGCTGCGCGAGCACGACGACCGGACCGAGTTCCTCGCGGGCATCGACCTCATCGTCGGCGGCATCGTCCACCGGCGGACGGGCTGACATCGGGCTGACACACGAATCCGCCGGGGCGCGAAGGCCCCGGCGGATTCGGTCGAACCGAGCGGCTACCGCTGTGCCCGGGGCTTCTCCCGGGCGGCCGCGCAGCCCTCGTTGACCGTGAACTGGGATCCGGGCTCGACCAGGATGTCGCCGTCGGCCGAGTCGGTGATCGTCACGTCGCAGAGCGCCGCGCTGCCGCGGGCCCCGCCGTGGGCGCGTACGCCCGCGCCGTTGCCGGACTTGGAGATCTTCACGTTCGTGATCTTCACGTCCGGTGTGGCGCCGCCTCCCGACTTGAACTGGATGCCGTCGTAGGTCGAATCGTGGATGTCGGTGTCCCGGATGGTGACACCGGGGATGTCCTGGCCCTGCGCGAACAGGGTGATCGCGCCGAACTCCTGCTGCTCTCCCCAGAACGCCCCGCCCGTGCGGTACAGACCGTTGTTCGCGATCAGCGTCTGCCCGGAGAAGGGCAGCGGGTCGTGGTCGGTGGCGAGCATGATGCCGGGGTAGTTCATCGTGTCGGAGACAAGGTTGTTCTCGATGCGGTTGCCGTAACCCCCGTAGACCGCGATGCCGTTGGCGCGCCAGGGCAGCTGGATGGTGTTGCCGGTGAAGGTGTTGTCGTGGCCGACGTCCGTCGAGGGGTCCTTGACGTACTTGTTGGCCCAGACGGCCAGGGCGTCGTCACCGGTGTTGCGGAAGGAGGAGTCCGCCACCGTGGAGTTGCGGGTGCCGTTGGAGAAGTTCACGCCGTCCGCGTAGGTGTTGCGGATGCGCATGTCGCTGAACTCCAGGCCGTCGCCCGGATTCCACAACTCGGGGATGTTGCCGTGGTCGCGGCCGACCCAGGCGCCGACGTTGGCGTGCTCGATCCACACATCATTGATCTTGGTGTTCTTGCCGAAGCGGCCGTTGAGGCCGACCCCGCCCTCCTGGCCGCCGTCGCCGCCGCGGATGGTGCCCGAGCCGAAGATGGCCAGGTCGGAGATCTTGGTGTTGTCGTCGATGTCGAAGCCGAAGTTGCCCTCGTGCGGATGGTTGATGCCGCCCGCCTCGTGCGGCGGGGTCAGCGTGTACAGCTGCGAGTGCCACATGCCCGCGCCGCGGATCGTCACATCACGGATGCCCACCTGGTTGTGCGGGTTGCCGGGGTGCTTCGGGTCGACGGCCAGGATCTTCTGCTCCTGGCGCCACTGACCGGCCGGGATCCACACGCAGTCGATCTCGCCCTTCTGGTCGGCGTCCACCGCCGCCTGGATCGCCTTGGTGTCGTCCTCGCCGTCGTCCGGCTTCGCGCCGTACTCGGTGACGGAGGTGCACTCGGCCGGCTTCTCGGCGGGCGGCGCGACCTGCTCCAGGTCGACCAGGTCGACGACGTAGTACGCCGCGTCGTCGTCGGCGTCGCGCTGCAGCCGGAACTTGGTGCCCGCCGGGTAGGACTCCTTCAGGAGCGCGTGCGACTCGTCGAAGAGCCGCCGGGCGTCGCCGCCCGGCCGGTTGGTCAGACCCTCGGGGTCGTCGGTGCTGCCGTACAGCCAGCTGTGCTTGGAGGACAGCTTCACCTTCTGCACGAACGTGCCGTCCGCGTAGAGGCTCAGGGTCTTCTCCTGGCCGCCGCCGTCCGGCGCGTCGGGGATGGAGTTGCGCACGACGATGGAGTTGCTCGTCTTGGTGGTGGTGAACTCCACGTGCTGGCCGGTGGAGTTGAGCCGGACCGACTTGCGGCCCGAGGACTCGGTGGCGAAATTGGTGTGGCCGAAGGGGCGGGTGGGCTCGGCTTCCAGGAGCGTGCCCTCGTACGTCCCGTCCTCCGCCTCGTACTCGACGTAGGGCACGTTCGCCCCGCGTTCGGCCGCGGCGGTCTTCTTCGGCCCGGCGGGCGGGGCGTCGGTGACCGCGCCGGCCGTGGCGGGCAGGAGTTCCGCGGTGGCCAGGCCCAGGCCGAGTGCCGCGGCGATCAGGCGACTGCGGCGTGGTGTGCGTGTCATGGCAGTCCTCCGCATCAGTCGGTGTTGATCGTGAAGGTGGACGTGGTGTTCCGGATGTCCTCGGCGTTGTCTTTGAGCGTGAGCCCCTTGAACGTGGCCTCGCCGACCGCCGGGCCCTGTCCCTGCTCGGGCATCTCGTTGGCCCAGATGCCGAAGCCGGACTTCGCGTCGTACTCGTCGCCGGACTTCTTCGCGCCGGAGATCGTGACGTTGGACAGGACCGTGTCCTGCACCGCGTTCTGCGGCTGGCCGCCCGCGTAGTTCGTCTGGAACATCACGCCGTGGTAGGTCGGATCGGTGATGCTCACGTTGTCGACGCGGATGGCCCTGAAGGGCTTGGAGGCGGAGAACATCCAGATGCCGGGGAAGGTCTGACCGTTCCAGAAGTGGCCGCCGGCCCTATCGACGCTGATGTCAGAGAAGTTGGTCGGGTCGGGTCCGAAGCCGTTCATCGGGTAGCCGAAGTCCAGCGAGGAGATGGTGATGCCGGAGTAGACCAGGGTGTCGGCGATGTGGATGTCGCGGAAGGTGTTGAGGTGGCCGCCGTACACCGCGAGGCCGGCCGCCCGCCAGGTGAGCTTGCTGGTGAGGTTCTCGTAGACGTTGCCGGTCTGGTCGCCGCCGCCGGAGTCGGTCGCCGAGAACAGCGCGAACGAGTCGTCGCCGGTGGCGCGGGTCTCGGTGTCGGTGACCAGGTTGTCGCTGGAGCCGTTGGTCATGTTGAGGCCGTCGGCGAAGGTGTTGCGGATGCGGTTGTTCTTCAGCGTCATCTTGTCCGTGTTCGCGCCCCAGTAGAGGCACACCATGTGCTCGGTCCAGATGTTCTCGATGGTGATGCCCGAGACGTTCTGGAAGTCGAAGACCTTGCCCGGGCCGTCGATGCGCGAGGTGTAGTTGCCGAAGTAGGCGAAGCCGGAGAAGACCGAACCGTTCGCGCCCTGGTCGGCCCGGAAGCCGATGTCGGTGTTCTCCTGGCCCTTCGGCGCGTGGAAGCGCGTGAACCACGCACCGGCGCCGATCACCTTGACCGGCTTGCCGTAGACCTGGAACTTGCTGCTGGTCTCGTAGTCACCCGGCGGCAGGTAGACACCCTGGATCTTGCCCGTGGTGTCCATCCGCGCCTTGTCCAGGGCGTCCTGGACGGCCTGGTGGCCGGTGCCGGCCGGCTCCACGTAGGCGGCCGGGTCCGGGTTGGCGGCGGCCTCGGCCTTCTCGAAGTCGACGAAGTCGATCGCGTACTGCGAGGCGTTGTCGCCGTCCTTCTGCAGCCGTATCTTCGCGCCCACCGGGACGGTGGTGCCCAGCTCCAGCTGCGCCTCGTCGTAGATGTGCCGGGGCGGGCCCGCGCCCGGGTCGTTGCCCGGCGACCCTTCCGGCCCGTAGAGCCAGGCGTACTTGGAGGTCAGGTCGAACGCCTTGGTCTTCTGGCCGTTGACGTAGACGTTGAGCGTGGTGTTCGTGCCGTCCGGGATCGAGAAGCGGGTGACCAGGGTGTTGGTCTCGACCGGGGCGGTGAACTCCACGTACTGGCCGGTCTCGTTCAGCGTCACGGCCTTGCGCCCGGACGCCTCTCCGGACAGGTCGCCGATCTTCCGGTTGGGCTCGGTGACCTGCGCGCCGCCGCCCGCGGTGGCGGACTCGGCCTCGACGGTGGTGTAAGGCATGGCGGCGCCGCGCCCGTCGGCGGACGCCCGCTTGGCGTGCTTGCGTGCGAGGGCCGCGCCGCTCTTCGGCGGAATGAACGCCGACTTGCCGCGCGCCTGTGGTCCTGCGGAGAGGCGGCGGGCGACGGTGCGGCTGTCCGGGGACTGGTTGCCGGCCGCGTCCCGGGCTCGCACCGAGTAGGTGATCTTCTCGGCGTCCGGGCCGGGGGCGGCGGTGTCCTTCCAGTGGCGCGTCCCGGCCGGGAGTGCGGCCCGCAGCTCGCCGTTCGCGTACACGTCGTACGCGGCGGCGCTCTGGCTCGCGCGCCAGCTGAGGGTGGTGCCGTCCAGGGTCGTGCCGGTGGGGGTCTTCGGCGGTGCGGTGTCGCCGGAGCGCGCCGGATACACCGCGAGGTCGTCCGCCTCCTTGGCGCCGGTGACGCGCAGATGGCGTACCCCGGCGCCGTTGAGCGCGAAGGTGACCTTGCCCTTGCGGGCCTTGGCGTCGGACAGTTCGGTGAAGTCCTTGCCGTTGGCCGAGCCCTCCAGGCGTACGGTGCGTGCCTCGCCCGGCAGGCTCACCTCGGCGCGGTCCAGGCGCCGGGTGGCGCCCAGGTCCGCGGTGACCCAGCCGTTGCTGCTGCCCTCGCGCACTGCCAGCGAGTTGTCCTCCGTGGCCTGCTGCGCTTGCGCCACCTGCCAGCTGGAGATCAGCAGGCCGGCGCCGAGGGTGGCGGCCAGGGCCGAGCGCAAGGCCCGACTCCGGCCACTCCTTCTTCTGATTGTGCCCATGACAGTGCCCATGGTGTTCCTTTCGGTGGGGGGACACATGTGGGGGAAGATGTGCGGCCTGGCCGCGGGTGCTCCTTAGACCCGCAGCCAGACCGCTGTGTCCTGTGGCAACTGCCCCCGCGGGGACAAGGGGCCGCTGGCCAGCAGGAGTTCGGTGTCGGCGGGCAGCGCCACGTCGTCCGGGCCGAAGTTGGCCAGGCACAGCCACGTGGTGCCGTCCCGCTGGGAGGTGCGGGCGAAGGAGAGCACCCGCGGCTCGTCGGCGCGCAGCCGCCGCAGCGGTCCCGCGTCGCCGAAGGAGCGCCGCAGCCGCAGTGCCGTTCGGTACAGGGAGAGCATCGATGCCGGGTCGTGCGCCTGCCGTTCGGCGGCATATTCCGCCCAGTCCGGCGGCACCGGCAGCCAGCTGCGCGCGGGGCTGCCGTCCCAGGGCAGCGGCACCCGGCAGCCGTCCCGGCCCGGATCCACTTCGCCGGAGCGGGCGTGCATCGGGTCCTGGATGCGCTCGCGGGGTATGTCCGCCTCGGGCAGCCCCAGTTCCTCGCCCTGGTAGAGGTAGACGGAGCCGGGCAGCGCGAGGGTGAGCAGGGCGGCGGCGCGGGCCCGGCGGGTGCCGAGCTCCAGGTCGGTGGGGACGCCGAAGCGCTTGCGCTCGAAGGCGAAGCCGGTGTCCTCGCTGCGCCCGTAGCGGGTGACCGTGCGGGTCACGTCGTGGTTGGCGAGCACCCAGGTGGCGGGCGCGCCGACCGGGGCGTGGGTGGAGAGGGTGAGGTCGATCGACTCCCACAGCTGGTCCGGGTCCCAGGGCCGGGAGAGGAAGTCGAAGTTGAAGGCGGTGTGCAGCTCGTCGGGGCGCAGGTAGCGGGCGAAGCGCTCCGCGTCCGGCAGCCAGATCTCGCCGATCAGCGCGGCGCCGTACTCGTCGGCGATCCGCCGCCAGGAGCGGTAGATGTCGTGCAGTTCGGGCTGGTCGTGGAAGGGGTGCGGGCGTGCCGAGTCCATCGGGGGCAGCCCGTCGGCCTTGGCGAGCAGCGCCGCGGAGTCGATGCGCACGCCGGATGCCCCGCGCTCGAACCAGAAGCGCAGCACGTCCTCGTGTTCCTGACGGACCTTGGGGTGGCTCCAGTTGAGGTCGGGCTGTTCGGGCGCGAAGAGATGGAGGTACCACTCGCCGTCCTCCGTGCGCGACCAGGGCACCCCGCCGAATTCGCCGACCCAGTCGTTGGGCGGCTGCTCCGAGTACGGCCGGAAGTGGAACAGTTCCCGTTCCGGGGAGCCGGGCCCGGCCGCCAGCGCGGACTTGAACCATTCGTGCTGGTCGGATACGTGGTTGGGCACGATGTCCACGATGCAGCGCAGGCCGAGTCCGCGTGCCTCGGCGATCAGCTGTTCTGCCTCGCGGAGGCTGCCGAAGGCCGGGTCGATGGTGCGGTAGTCGGCGACGTCGTAGCCGCCGTCGGCGAGCGGCGAGAGGTACCAGGGGGTGAACCACAGGGCGTCGACGCCCAGTTCGGCCAGATAGGGCAGGCGGGCCCGGACACCGGCCAGGTCGCCGGTGCCGTCGCCGTTCCCGTCCGCGAAGGAACGGACGTACACCTGATAGATGGCAGCGCTGCGCCACCACTCCGTGCTGGGCAAGAGGGTGTCCTTTCGTACGGATCGCGTACGGACCTGAGGGCCGGGGGAAGTCGGGCGAGCGGGGCTCAGCCCTTGAGACTGCCGGCGCTGAGCCCGGCGACGATGTGGCGCTGGAAGACCAGGAACAGGGCGATGAGCGGCAGGGATGCCATCACGAGTCCGGCCACCAGGCTGTTGAGCGGGGTGTCCTGGGCCACGCGCTGGAGGAAGACGCTCAGCGGCTGCTGGGCCGGGTCGGGCAGGACCAGCAGCGGCCAGAGGAAGTCCTTCCAGGCCGTGACGATGGAGAGGATGGAGACCACGGCGAGGATCGGCCGGGCCAGCGGGAGCACGATGCGCCACATGGTCGTCAGGGGGCCCGCGCCGTCCACCTTGGCCGCGTCGAGGAGTTCGTCGGGGATCCGGTCGAAGAAGTTCTTCAGGATGTAGATGTTGAAGGCGTTGGCGGCGGCCGGCAGCCAGACCGCGCTGGGGCTGTTGATCAGGTTGCGGTTGAAGAGGGGGACGTCGACCACGGTGAGGTAGACCGGCACGAGCAGGGCGGTGGCGGGCATCATCAGGGTCACGAGCATCAGGCCGAGGACCACGTTGCCGAAGCGCGGGCGCAGCTTGGACAGCGCGTAGGCGGCCGGCACCTGTACCGCCAGCTGCACCAGCCAGGCGCCGCCGGCCAGGACGACGGTGTTGAGGAAGTAGCGGGTCAGGTCCATCTCCCGCCACGCCTTGGCGTAGTTCTCCGGGTGCCAGGATTCGGGCACGTACGTGGGCGGGTTCTGCGCCAGCTCCGTGGAGGACTTCATGGCGCCGGTCGCGGCCCAGTACAGCGGCACGACGAAGGCCAGCGTGAACAGTACGAGTGCGACGGCGAGCGTCGACCAGTAGATGAGCCGTCCCTTGCGCGTCTTGAGGACGGCGGGGCGCACCAGCGTGCGCATCGAGGCGGACATCCTTCTCACTCCTTCGAGGCGCGGGTGATGCGCAGGTAGAGGGCGGAGAAGGCGCCCAGGACGAGCAGGAGCAGCAGGCTCAGCGCGCTGGCGGTGCCGAAGTCGTTGTAGACGAAGGCGTAGCGGTAGACCAGGAACATGACGGTCACCGTGGAGTCCTCGGGGCCGCCGCCGGTCATCACGTACGGCTCGGTGAACACCTGCATGGTCGCCACGATCTGCAGCAGCAGCAGGACCAGGAGCACGAACCGGGTCTGGGGGATGGTGACGTGGCGCAGACGCTGCCAGATGTTGGCGCCGTCCAGCTCGGCGGCTTCGTACAGCTCGCCGGGGATGGTCTGCAGGGCGGCCAGGTAGATCAGGGTCGTGGTGCCCATGTTGGCCCAGGTCGAGACGATGACCAGGGAGATCAGCGAGGTGGACGAGGAGTCCAGCCAGGCCGAGGTCGGCAGGTGCAGCGTGCGCAGGATCTCGTTGAGCAGGCCGGGGCCCGGGTCGTAGAACCACTTCCACATCAGCGCCACCACCACCGGCGGCAGCATCACCGGCAGGTAGACAAGGACCCGGAAGTAGGCCCGCGCGTGGCGGAATTCGTTCAGGAGCACCGCGGTCAGGAACGGCACCCCGAAGCCGAGCAGCAGCGCGTACAGGGTGAACAGGCCGGTGTTCTTCCAGGCGGTGAGGAACAGCGGGTCGTTGAACAGCTTCCGGAAGTTGTCGGCGCCCACCCAGGTGTTGCCGGTGGCGAAGTTGACTTCCTGGAAGCCCAGGAGCACGTTGCGGATGATGGGCCACCACGAGAACAGCGCGAAGATCACCACGGCGGCGCAGAGGAAACCGTACGCCGTCATGTGCTCGCGCAGTGCGCGGCGCCGGGCCGCCCGCCGCCGCCGCTGGGGAGCGGGCGGCAGCGGGGGCGCGGCCACGGGCCGGGGGGAGGTCTTCAGCGACATGCTCATCAGGAGGCGCTGTAGATCGCGTTGACCTTCTTCTCGGCGTCGTCGAGAAGCGCGTCGATGTCGGCGTCCTTCTTGGTCAGGACGGACTGCATCGCCGAGTCGAGGATGGCGTAGACCTCCTGGGCCTTGGGCGGCTCGATCACGCCGGGCACGTCGGGCGCGGAGTCCATGAACGCCTGGTAGTTGCCGGTGGGCATGTTGGCGTTCTCTTCCTTGACCTTCTCGACCTGGTCGCGGACCGAGCCCTCGAAGACGTCGGGGACCATGGGCATCGGGATGCCGACCGGGAGTTTGGCCTTGGCGTAGTCGGCGACGTTCTTCTCGATGAGCTCGGGGTTGAGGTAGCGCCACTGGAGCCACTTCACGCCGGCCTTGATCTTCTCCGGGGACGCCTTGGGGTTGATCATGTAGCCCTCGCCGCCGAGCAGCGTGGACTTCGCGTCGGGCACCGGGGCGAGGGCGTAGTCCTCGTACTTGCCGCCGAACTGCTTGGCGATGACGGTGATGTTGTCGGCGGCCGAGACGTACATGCCCAGCTTGCCCGAGCCCATCATCCGCTGGACGTCCTCGACCTGGAGCAGCTGCTTGCTGCCCATCGAGTTGTCCTTCCAGCGCATGTCGTACAGGTCCTGGAAGGTGGCCTTGCCCTCGGGGGTGTTGAACGCCGCCTTCCACTTGCCGCCGCTCTCCGTGGCGATCTTGCCGCCGCGGGAGTACAGCTCGGCCGTGTAGTGCCAGCCGCCCTGGTTGTTCTTGGAGAAGTCGGCGTAGCCCACTGTGTTGTCGCCGAGTCCGGCGATCTTCTTGGCGGCCTTGCGGACGTCGGCCCAGGTCTTGGGCGCCTTGTCGGGGTCCAGGCCCGCCTTCTTGAACAGTGCGCGGTTGTAGACCAGGCCCATCGAGTAGTTGGACGTCGGCAGACCGTACTGCCGGCCCTGGTCGTCCTGGAAGATCTTCATCAGCGGGTCCTGGATGTCGCCGCTGTGCGGCATGTCCTTGACGGCGTCCGTGATGTCCGCGGCCTGCTTCTTCTCGATCAGGGAGCGGGTGTCGGTGAAGTAGACGTAGAAGACGTCCTCCAGCTTGCCGCCGGCCAGCTTGGCGTTGAAGGTCTTGGGGTCCATGAAGCCCTCGTGCGGCACGATGTCGATGTCCGGGTTGGCCTTCTCGAACTGCTTCACGTGCTTGTCGAAGAGCGTGCGCTCGAAGGCCTGGGTCTTGGGCGGCTGCCCGTTGACGTCGAGCTTCACCTTGCCGCCGGAATCCGATTCGGTTCCGTCGCTGCTGGTGCCGCAAGCGGTCAGCGAAACCAGCGCAAGAACGGCCGCTGTGGCGAGCGTGAGCGTTCTGCTGCTCGTGGATGACATCAGGAGACCCCCTCCGGGTCGTGCTTTACGGCACGGCGCCGCCCTGCTCGGGCAGGACGGGCAGCGCGCCCCTCACTGGCACGTCCGGCCGCCGCGGTGCTGGTGGGTGCCGGGTGCGGCGCATACTCAACCACCGCCGTAACCCCTGCGCAATATCTTGAACGAAGTTTGCAAAAAATGGATAGCCCCCGCACCGGCCCGCTACTGCGGGGCGACGCCCGCCCGACCGACCGGCGGCGATGCCCGAAACGGGGGTGGCAGTCGTGCCGGGGGCGCCCTCGGCGGCCGCAATGAGGCGGTCACAAGTTCCGCTTCGCCTGTAGTCAACTCGACACTTCTCTGCAATTCTCCCACTTCCCAACGCGAAAACGTGCGCGTTGCGAGAGTGAGGGAGTCGCACGAGCCATGAGACGCATCAGAGACGCCCGGCGCGCCGACCGAAGATCCCGCTGGTGGTGGCGGCCGTTCGCCGCCGCGCTCACCGCGACCCTGCTCCTGCTCGGCCTGCCCGCCCTGTCCGCCTCGGCCGCGGGCGGACCCGACCAGGCCGCCGGCAAGCCGGCCAAGGCGAGCAGCGCCAAGGAGGCACACGGCGCCGGTCAGATCACCGACGGCAACACGGACTCCTACTGGGAGAGTTCGTCGTCCGACCTGCCGCAGTGGGTACAGGTCGACCTCGGCCGCGCCACCCGTGTCGACGAGGTGGTCCTCAAGCTGCCCCCGGCCTGGGAGACCCGCAAGCAGACCCTGTCCGTGCAGGGCAGCTCGGACGGCTCCGGCTTCAGTACCCTCGCCGCCTCGGCCGCGCACTCCTTCGAGCCCGGCGCGGGCAACACGGTCACGGTCCGCTTCGCGGCCGCACAGACCCGCTACGTCCGGGTGCACGTCACCGCCAACACCGGCTGGCCCGCCGCCCAGCTGGCCGAACTGCAAGTACACGCCGCCGCCGACGCATCGGTGAACCTGGCCATCGGCAAGACCCTCAAGGCCAGCAGCCACACCCAGACGTACACCGCCGCGAACGCCAACGACGGCAACCGCTCCAGCTACTGGGAGAGCGAGAACGCCAAGCTGCCCCAGTGGATCCAGGCCGACCTCGGCGCGTCGCTGCGGGTCGACGAGGTGGTCCTGCGGGTACCCGACAGCTGGGGCGACCGCACCCAGACCCTGAAGATCCAGGGCAGCACGAACGGCTCGGACTTCACCGATCTGACCGCGTCCAAGGAACACGCCTTCACCACGGCGTCCGACCACTCCGCGACGCTCTCCTTCGACTCCGCCACCACGCGCTACGTCCGCGTCCTGATCACCGCCAACACCGGACAGCCGGCAGGCCAGCTGTCCGAGCTGGAGATCTACGGCCCGGCGGGCGGCGACTCACAGGCACCCACCGCGCCCAAGAACCTCGCCCTGACCGAACCGGAGCCGGGGAAGATCAAGCTGGCCTGGGACGCGTCCGACGACGACAAGGGCGTGACCGCCTACGACGTGTACGCCAACGGGGAGCTGCTCACCAGCGTCGCCGGTGACGTGCGCACCTACACGGACACGCGCCCGGCGAGCGCCGACGTCACCTACTACGTGCGGGCCCGCGACGCCGCGGGCAACGCCTCGGCCAACAGCAACTCCGTGACCCGCAAGGGCGATTCGGGCGACACCCAGGCCCCCACCGCCCCCTCGAACCTCGCTCTCACCCAGCCCTCCGGCGACCAGATCAAGCTGGCCTGGGGAGCGTCGGACGACAACGTGAAGGTCACGGCGTACGACGTGTACGCCGACGGCAAGCTCCTGAAGTCCGTGGCCGGCGACGTGACCACCTACACCGACACCCGGTCGGCCGGCGTCACGGTCTCCTACACGGTGCGGGCCCGCGACGCGGCGGGCAACGTCTCGGCGCACAGCAACACCGTCACCCGGCCCGGCGGCGGCAACACCGACCTGGCCGCGGGCAAGCCGATCACGGCCTCCTCGGTGATCCACACGTTCGTCGCCGAGAACGCCAACGACGGCCAGACCTCCACCTACTGGGAGGGCGCCGCGGGCAGCTATCCCAACACCCTGACCGTCAAGCTCGGCGCCAACGCCGACGTCGACGCGGTCGTCGTCAAGCTCAACCCGGATGCCGCCTGGAGCCCGCGCACCCAGAAGCTGCAGGTCCTGGGCCGGGAGCAGAAGGCCGGCGACTTCACCTCGCTGGTGGCGGAGAAGGAGTACTCCTTCAGCCCCTCCGGCAACCAGAACACCGTCACCATCCCGGTCTCCGCCAAGGTCGCCGATGTGCGCCTGCGCTTCACCGCCAACAGCGGCGCCACGGCCGGCCAGGTGGCCGAGTTCCAGGTCATGGGCGCCCCGGCGGCCAACCCCGACCTGGAGATCACCAAGCTGTCGTACGCGCCCGGCACACCGACCGAGACCGACGAGCTGACGCTGTCCGCCACCGTACGCAACCGCGGCAGCGAGGCCTCGACGGCCACCGACGCCACCTTCCGCCTCGGCGGCAACAAGACGGGCACGGCGGCCGTGGGCGCGCTCGGCGCGGGCGAGTCGGCGACGGTCAGCGCCAAGTCCGGCGCCCTTGCGGCGGGTTCGTACCCCTTCAGCGCGGAAGTCGACGAGAAGAACGAGGTGATCGAGCAGGACGAGGGCAACAACACCTACACCAGCCCCAGCCCGCTGGTGGTCAAGCAGGTCGACTCCTCCGACCTGGTGGCCTCGCCGGTGAGCTGGACCCCGTCCGCGCCCACCGCGGGCAAGGACGTCACCTTCAGCGTCGCGATCAAGAACCAGGGCAGCAAGGCGTCCGCGTCCGGCGCGCACGGCATCACGCTCCTCGTGCAGGACGACAAGGGCGCCACGGTCAAGACCCTGACCGGCGAGCACAACGGCACGATCGGCGCGGGTGACACCACGGCTCCGGTCAAGCTCGGCACCTGGACGGCCGCCAAGGGCCGCTTCACGGTCAAGACGGTCATCGCCGACGACGCCAACGAGCTGCCGGTCAAGCGCGAGAACAACACCAGCACCCGCTCCCTGTTCGTCGGCCGCGGCGCCGACATGCCCTACGACACCTACGAGGCCGAGGACGGCGTCCTGGCCGGCGGCGCCAAGACCGTCGGGCCCAACCGCACCGTCGGCGACCTGGCGGGCGAGGCATCGGGCCGCAAGGCCGTCACCCTGAACTCGACCGGTGAATCCGTGGAGTTCACCGCCAAGCAGGACACCAACACCCTGGTCACCCGCTTCTCCATCCCGGACGCACCGGGCGGCGGCGGCACCCAGGCGACCCTGAACGTCTACGTCGACGGCACCTTCCGCAAGGCGATCGACCTCACCTCCAAGTACGCCTGGCTGTACGGGGACGAGGCCGCACCCGGCAACTCGCCGGGCGCGGGACCGGCCCGGCACATCTACGACGAGGCCAGCATCATGCTCGGCGGGACGGTCAAGGCGGGCAGCAAGATCAAGCTGCAGAAGGACAACGCCAACACCTCCCGCTACGCGATCGACTTCGTCGACTTCGAGCAGGTGGCCCCGAAGGCCAACCCCGATCCGGCCGCCTATGTCGTGCCCGCCGGATTCGGCCACCAGGACGTGCAGAACGCCCTGGACAAGGTCCGCATGGACACCACCGGAAAGCTGACGGGCGTCTACCTGCCGGCGGGTGACTACGAGACGAGCAACAAGTTCCAGGTCTACGGCAAGACCGTCAAGGTCGTCGGCGCCGGGCCCTGGTACACCCGCTTCCACGCACCCACGTCCCAGGACAACACCGACATCGGATTCCGGGCGGAGGCCAGCGCGAAGGGCTCGTCCTTCTCCGGCTTCGCCTACTTCGGCAACTACACCTCGCGCATCGACGGCCCCGGCAAGGTCTTCGACTTCCAGAACGTCTCCGACATCACCATCGACGACATCTGGAACGAACACATGGTGTGCCTCTACTGGGGCGCCAACACGGACCGCATGACCATCAAGAACTCGCGGATCCGCAACATGTTCGCCGACGGCATCAACATGACCAACGGCAGCACGGACAACCTGGTCGCCAACAACGAGGCACGGGCCACCGGCGACGACAGCTTCGCCCTCTTCTCGGCGATCGACGCCGGGGGCGCGGACATGAAGAACAACGTCTACGAGAACCTGACCACGATCCTGACCTGGCGGGCGGCGGGCGTGGCCGTCTACGGCGGCTACAACAACACCTTCCGCAACATCCGCATCGCCGACACCCTGGTCTACTCCGGCATCACCATCTCCTCGCTGGACTTCGGCTACCCGATGAACGGCTTCGGCACCGACCCGACCACCTTCGAGAACATCACCATCGAACGCGCCGGCGGTACCTTCTGGAAGGGGCAGGACTTCCCCGCGATCTGGGCGTTCTCCGCGTCCAAGGTCTTCCAGGGGATCCGGGTGAACGACGTCGACATCATCGACCCGACCTACCACGGGGTCATGTTCCAGACGAAGTACACCGGCAGCACTCCCGAGTTCCCGGTGAAGGACACCGTCTTCACGGACGTGTCCATCTCGGGCGCGCCGATCGGCATCTACGTCAACGAGATGCCGGAGGCGGGCCAGGGACCGGCCGTCGGCGAAGCGACCTTCGTTCGGCCCAAGTTCAGCAACAACGGACAGAACACCAAGAACGACACGTCCACCTTCAAGCTCACCCTGCAGCCCTGAGCCGCCCCTCCCCGAGGGAGGCCCGACACACCTGAGGAGGAACGCGCGTTCACGGCCGTCCGGATTCCGGGCGGCCGTGAACATTGACCGCTGCATCAACGTAACTGGCTTGCATGCCTTGCGCTATTCTTGCGTTCATGACGCGACGACTTGCCCAAGTTGCGAAGAAGGTGGGGGTCAGCGAGGCGACGGTCAGCCGCGTCCTCAACGACAAGCCCGGTGTCTCCGACGCGACACGACAGTCCGTCCTGACGGCCCTGGACGTCCTCGGGTACGAGCGGCCCACGCAGCTGCGCGGAGAGCGCGCCCGGCTCGTCGGTCTCGTCCTTCCGGAACTGCAGAACCCGATCTTCCCCGCCTTCGCCGAGGTCATCGGCGGCTCGCTCGCGCAGCAGGGACTCACGCCGGTGCTGTGCACGCAGACCAGGGGCGGGGTCTCCGAGGCCGACTACGTGGATCTCCTGCTCCAGCAGCACGTCTCCGGCGTGGTCTTCGCGGGAGGTCTCTTCGCCGAGGCCGACGCACCGCACGACCACTACCGCCTGCTCGCGGACCGGAACATCCCGGTCGTCCTGATCAACGCGTCGATCGAGGGCCTGGACTTCCCCTGCGTCGCCTGTGACGACGCCGTCGCCGTCGAACAGGCCTGGCGCCACCTCGCCTCGCTCGGGCACGAGCGGATCGGCCTGGTGCTCGGCCCCGCCGACCACATCCCCTCGCGCCGCAAGCTGGCAGCCGCCCGCGCGGCGGCGCGGGCCGCGGGCACCGAACTCGCCGAGGAGCACCTCGAGCGCTCGATCTTCTCGCTGGAGGGCGGCCAGGCCGCCGCCGCACGCCTCCTGGAGCGGGGCATCACCGGCATCGTGTGCGGCAGCGACCCGCTCGCCCTGGGGGCGATCAGGGCAGCGCGCCGCCGGGGGCTGTCCGTCCCCTCCGATGTGTCCGTCGTCGGATTCGACGACTCGGCCTTCATGACCTGCACGGAACCGCCGCTGTCGACCGTGCGCCAGCCCATCGAGGCGATGGGCCGCGCGGCGGTCGATCTGCTGTGCGCGCAGATCCGGGGCACCCAGCCCCACCCCGGAGAGCTGCTCTTCGAGCCCGAACTGGTCGTCCGCGGATCGACGGCGCAGCTCTCGTCCGCGCAGCTGCGGGCCGGCTGACCGCGGCTGTTGCGTGCCTAACGCCAGGGATCCAGGGCGAGCTTGCCCTGCGTCCGGCCCGCTTCGAGTTGCTCCAGCACCATCGCCCCCTCGGCCAAGGGGTGGACCCGGGGGGTGCCGGGCCGGTACACGCCGCGGGCGATGAGGGCCTCGATCTCGACGAGCAACGACTCGTAGAGGGAGGGGGCCGCGACCGCCAGCGCACCGATGTGCAGACCTTTGACCTGGACCTGGTGGGTGAAGACCAAATCGTGCGTGGTCAGGGTGGCATCTCCGGAAGCGGCGCCGAACACGATGACGCGTCCGGTGAAGGGTCTGGTGACGGACAAGCTGGTCTTGAACGTGGCCTGTCCCACCGATTCCAGGACCAGGTCGACACCGCCGGTCAGGCGGGTTATCTCCTGTGCCAGGTCGGGCCGGCGGCTGTCCAGGACTTCGTCTGCGCCGAGGGACTTGACGGTGTCGTGCTTCGCCGGTGAGGCCGTGGCGATCACGCGCGCACCGTAGTGCCGGGCGAGGCGCACGGCGGCCTGGCCCACCCCTCCGGCCGCCGCGTGCACGAGGACGGTCTCGCCCTTCTTGATCTCGCCCAGCGTCTTCAGTGCCGCCAAGGCGGTGGCCCAGTTCAACACGAGCCCAAGCGCCGCGGCGTCGCTCCACCCGGTCGGCACGGGAAGCACCCCCGCGGCCGGCATCGTCATGTACTGCGCGAAGGCGCCCGGGCCGGCTCCGACGACACGGGTGCCGAGCTCAAGCGGCTCCTCGATGTCCGGGCCGACACCCACGATCTCGCCGGCGGCCTCGAAGCCCGCCACGTAGGGGGCCTGCGGGCCTCCCCCGTACGTTCCGCGGGTCTGCAGCACGTCGGCGAAGTTGACCCCGGCGGCACCCACGCGGATCAGGTACTCGCCGGGCCCCGGGACGGGGCGGCGCTGATCGGTCGTGAGGTTCAGGTCCTTCGGTCCCCGGTGCGAGCGCTGGACCAGTGCTCGCAGCGGCTGCTCGGCGGTGTTCTGCTGTTCGTTGATCTCCATGCGCCGAACGTAGGAGCCTGACACTTATGTGAAGGTCAAGCGGCGGTCAGTGGGCAGCTCGCCGGGCCTCGCGCAGGTAGGTGTCCAGGGCCGTCTGCTGGTCGGCGAGAATCGCGATGCGGGCGGCGAGCCGGTCGCGATAGCTCTGCACCTCGTGCAGGAACTCCGCGCACACCGTGTCCGTGTCCGTGCCGGCATCGGAGCCGTCAGCCAGGCGGGGCAGCAGTTCCCTGATCAGCCGCACCGGCAACCCGGACTCCAGCAGCGTGCGGATCACGAGCACCCGGTCGATGGTGGTCTGGCAGTAGTCACGGAACCCGTTGCCGAACCGACCAGGGACGATCAAGCCCTCATCCTCGTAGTGCCGCAACGACCTCGCGCTCACACCGCTGGCTCTGGCAGCGTCACTGATCTTCATGCCTCAAAGCAACGCCCGGCAGCACCGCGGTCTTCCGGCACGTTCTAGTCGTCGATGCACTTGGGGTACTTCGAACCCCGGTTGCAGTCGTGGTAGTCGTACTTGCTGACGCGGAACTTCGTCGCGTCGCCCGCCTTGGCCGGGTCGACGACCAGGTAGAACTTCTTCCCGTCCTTGATCTTGTCAGTGACCTTCCCGGCGGGACCCTTGTCGAAGTCCTGCGCGCACCCGGTGAGGGCGAGTGCGCAGACTGCCACGAATACGGCAGCGAGGCGGTACATGTCGTGCTCCGATCAACTCGATTGAGGAGCACAGTGTAAGGGCGATCGAGCGGCTGCCGGACGCGCAGGAACGGTCACACCTGCGAATCACTCCACCACGGTCAACAGTCGATTGCACAGATGCAATTGATGGCGTCCACATGTTGCCGACGCCCCTCGGACGAGTGAAATCTTTCAGCAGAAGGGGGAGCTCGCGGGGATGTGCTGTGTTGACGGCCGCCCCGGGTGCTGTCGTCCACTCATGCGCAGCAGCAACCGGCAGTACCTCGTGTCCGTAGACCATCTGCGTGCCTACGCTGCCGTGCTCGTGCTGCTCTGCCACGGAACACAGATGATCTCTCCGTTCCTCAGAGAGACCCCGAACAGCGCCCCGCGCGGCTGGCTGTACACGGAGAACCCCCTGGGCACCCTGGTGCTGGAAGGCCACACCGGGGTGGCCCTCTTCATGGTCCTTTCCGGATTCATCTTCACCATCGGCACCCTGGGCAAGGACGTCCACTACGGCCGGTTCCTGGGCAACCGGGTACTGCGGATCTTCCCGCTCTACATCGCGCTGATCGTCCTGGGTGTCGGCGCGTACAAGCAGGGCGCGGACCTGCTGGCCGTGGTCCAGTCCCTGGCCGGTCTCGGAAACCTGCCCGGGTCCCTCGACCTGGGGGCGGTGTCGAAGATGTGGTGGGCCATCGCGGTCGAGCTGCAGTTCTATCTGCTCTTCCCGCTGTTCAGCAGGATGCTCAGCAAGCACGGCCCCACGGCCCTGTTCAAGCTCCTGGCCGCCATCGCCGTGATCCGCACCCTGGTGTGGGCCTCCGCGACCGGCAGCATCAACGTGAACTCGATGCTCTACTACAGCCTCGCGGGCAGGATCGACCAATTCCTGCTGGGCATGGTGGCCGCCTGGTTCTTCGTCCACCACCGGGAACGGTTCCGGGGACTTGCGAAGGTCGCCCTCGCAACAACCCTGATCACGGGCGCAGTCTGGGCCTTCAACCAGACCCACTCCTTCCAGGAAGGGCACGCCACGCGTCTGCTCTGGGTCGACGTCGAGGGAGCCCTCTGGTCCCTGGTGGTGCTGACTTATGTGGCCACCATCTCTTCGACGGGACTCGTATCGAGGGGAATCGCCAAAGTCGGCGAGATGAGCTTCTCCGTCTACCTGCTCCACTACATGATCATTACTGCGCTCATCTCCCGCCGCTGGTGGATCGAGTTGACGGGGCGCCCGGTGGTGGACGCCTTCATCACCGCGGCGGCGGCAGTCCTGCCCCTCACCCTGGCCGCGGCCGTGGTCACCTTCCACGGCATCGAACGCCCCTTCCTCCGATGGCGACGCGCCTACCTCATCCCGGACCCCCCGCCCACGGCCACAGCCGAGCCCTCTGCCCCCAAGCCGGCACTCGTATCACCCCGGTAGCCAGATCTGGCTCATCGCCGGCGCAGCTCATCGCCGGGGCAGCTCACCGAACCAGCGCACGATCGCCGACGTGGCTGCCACATTGGACCCCAGGTGACGGGATCGCTGGTAGTCGACATCGCCCAGATCGACGACCGGGGCGTCCACGCCCTTCCTGCGCAGAGCCGCCTGGCAGTGCTCGGTGTTGTCGGTGGCGGCCTGCTCGTCCCCGGTCGCCATGTAGAGCCGCACCGGGGCGCGGGGTGCCCAGTTCGTGCATACGGCGTCGGTGGCGCGCAGCGCTTCCGCCAGCGGCCCCGTCGGATGCGCGAGCAACTCGCGGCCGTGCTCGGTCAACAACTCGTCCAGGGCGCCAGGGGTGCCCCGCATCAGCTGCTCCCCCGTGTGGGCGCCGTCGAAGAGCGCCTCGACGGTGCCGTCATAGGGGGCCCGGAAGACCTCGGCAGGACTGTCGTAGATGTGGTGGAGCCGGTTGAACGCGACCAGGGTGTACGCCGCGTACAGCACGCTGGACTTGGGTTCCAGCCGCCCTTCGAGCAGTGCGGGCAACTCCGCGCCTCCGAAGTCGTAGGCGCCGCTGACCGGTGCCAGCGCGCCCAGCCTGAACCACCGGTCCTCCCCCGCCTCCAGAGCCCGGCCGAGCCCCAGCGCCGCCGAAGCGCCCTGCGAGAAACCGGTGACCATGACCTCGCGCTCCAGCACATGCCCGGTGCGGGGCGCGAAGGCGCGGGCCGCCCTGAGCATGTCCAGGGACGCCGTGGTCTCGGAGTCGATGTCCATCCAGGGGTGCAGACCCGGTCCCTTGCCCAGCCCCAGATAGTCGGGGGCGACCGCCGCGGCACCGGCCGCCGCATGCGCGATCACCGGCGCGGACACGAACTCGGCGCGCTGCATGGACGGGGAATCGTCCTTGTGACTGCCGGTGCCGTGCGCGAAGGAGACCGCCCGCAGCCGTCTCTCGCTGTTGAGCGGCAGCACGAAGAGCCCGCTCGCCGTGGTGGGTTGTCCGTGCGGATCAACGGTCCGGTAGACCAGCCGGTACGCGACCACGCCGTGCCGGGCGGTGTCGCCTTTGAACCCGGCCTCGTTCAGTTCGGCGGCCACGGCCTGCGGGGTCGCGAGGGTGTACAGCTTTTCCGCGGAGACCAGCGTGCCTCGGCCACGCTGGTCGTACTGTGCCCGGGCTTGGGCAGCGGGCGAAGCAGCGGCGGCGGTCGCGGTGGCGACGGCTGGTGCGAGCAGCAGGCCGCAGCAGACGGCTGCGACCTGTATCCGGCGACGGCCTCTGTGCCGGGTGCCGCTGCGCGACGGTGTCGAGGTGGAGATGACCACAAATTCCCCCAAGTGTGGCTCGGTGACGACCCCTTCACCCTCACGCGTTGCGAACGTCCATACAGTGTGGCTAAGCCCCCGAATCCTCCTGGTGCCTGCACCCGACAGCACGGAGCAGGGCCTTCAACGCATGTGCTGCGATCGTGCTGGCAGCAGGTCCGCCAACGCGACACCCGTCGCGCTTCGGCTCACCAGGCTCTCCGCCCGCCAGTCGAAGCAGTCAGTACTCCGCGGCGGGTCCCCGACCGGCCGCTGCACATAGGCAGTTCGCATGCCCGCCGCCCGGGCGCCGCGAAGGTCCCACGCATGGGCGGCGACCATCAGTACCCGCTCGGGCGGGCACCCCGCCGCCTCGACGGCCAGCCGGTAGACCTCCGGGGCGGGCTTGTGTGCGCGGGCGTCCTCGGCCGACAGGGCCTGGTGCCAGCGCAGCCCGGCGTGTGCGTTCAGACGCAGCAGAGCCCCCCGGCTTGCGTGGGAGAGCCCAAGTACGGGATACCACTGTGCCAGGCGCGCGAGTCCGGCAACCGAGTCTTCCCAGGGGCTCAGGCGCTCCGCCGCCCTGGCCAGGCGCCCGATGGCCACCGGATCGGTGAGTCCGGCGATCACGGCCACCCGCTCAGCCGCCTCGCGGTCGATGACCTCGCTGTTGGCGTAGGCCCTTCTCCCCTCCCCCATGCGCCGCTGCTCGCCGTCGACGTGCTCGCGCCACGCCGTGAGCAGACGGTCGACTGTCGCTTCGTCGGGGATCTCGCCGGTCGCGGACACCGCCTCGACGATGGCCGCACGCAGTCCCCCTGACTCGTCCACCATCGTTCCCAGTACGTCAAAGACGACGGCCTCGATTTCGGCCTCGCTTGTCCCGGGCATCCGTTCTCCTCTCCGCCCTCCCGCTCGGCGTCACCGGTTGAACCGGTGACGAGTCTTGCCCGCCCGGGCGTCACCGGTCAAGATGGTGACGTGCAATTCGCCTTCGTGAGCGGCAACCCCGCCCTGGACCTGGTCGCCACCGTGGAAAGCCGCCACGACCGGCCCGTTGACCTCTTGGCCACCCCCGCCGACCTCGAGCAGTGGGTCCTCGCCTGCGAGGAGCTTCCCGATCAGGTGACCGCCGACCCAGGCACGTTCGCCTCCGCCCTGCGACTTCGCGAAGCCATCCACCAGCTCGCCCTCGACCGCCTGCAGGGCCGCCCCTACACCCCGGCCGACCTGGACACCGTCAACAACGCCGCCGCCGCACCGCCGCCCGCCGCCCAACTAACCGACGCAGGGCTCCACTTGACGGGAAATCTCCCCGCCGCTCTGGCTCACGTCGCCCGCCGGGCAATCACCCTGCTCGCCGACCACGACAGCTGCCTCAAGGAGTGCAGCCGCCCGAGCTGCTCCCGGCTCTACCTCGACCGCTCCCGCGGCACGCGCCGCAACTGGTGCGGCATGCAGGCCTGCGGCAACCGCGTCAAAGCAGCCGCCTACCGCGCCCGCAAACAGAACACGCCGTGACCCCACCACCCCCGATGCACCCTCAGTTCCGACAGAACTCGGCCTCGACCGCCGCGTCCTCCAGCTTCTGCTCGCCCCAGTCGCCGTTGCGGTTCATGGTCATCACGTGCCGGCCGTCCGCCGACGCCAGCGTCCTGGTCGCCGATCCGGGGATCATGCCGCCGTGACCCCACGCCCAACAGTCGTCCGCGAGCTCGAAGTGCCGGATGCCCAGGCCGTAGACGTCCTCCGGACCGCCGTGCCCCTTGTCGCCGTCGACCGGCACCGCATCGAGCAACTCCCGCTGCTGGGCCGCGGGCAGCACCTCGCCGCCCAGCAGCTTCGACAGGAAGGTGTTCACGTCGCCGACGGTCGAGATCATCTGCCCTGCGGAGAACGCCACCGTGGGGCTGAACTCCGTGACGTCGTACACCTTGGGGCTCGGTCCGTCCTCGAAGAGCGTGGAGTAGTGCCTGGCATGCGGTGACGGGATCTTGGGCGAGGCGGCGGGCACCACGGTGCCGCGCAGGGCGAGCGGCTTGATGATCAAGCGCTCGACTGCCTTCTTGTAGGTGCCGCCGGTGACCTTCTCGATGATCATTCCGGCGAGGATGTAGTTGGTGTCGGAGTAGTCCCACTTGCCCGGCCTGCCGGGCCTGCTGCCCTGCTCGGGCTGGAAGTTCGGTGGATGAGCCAGCGCTATGTCGACCAGCTCTATGGGGGCCCACCGGGTGTAGCGGTTCTTGTCGAACTCCTCACCGGCGTACATGGCACGGAACTTCTCGTCCATGTTGTAGTCGAAGATCCCGCTCGTGTGGTTGAGCAGGTGCCGCACGGTGATGGCCCCGGGCCGGTAGCCCTCGGCACGCACCACACCGGGCAGCCACTTCTCGAGGCTGTCGTCCAGCGACAGCTTTCCCTTGGCCTCCAGCTTGAGCAGCACCGTGGCGGTGAAGATCTTGGTCACGCTGGCAATGCGGAACTTCTCGCGGGTACTGCGCGGCCGGTCGACGGACAGGTCACCGACACCCGCCCTGCCGTTCCACACCCGGTGGCCGTCGCGCACCCCGGCGATCACACCGGGCGTGCCCTGCTCCACGATGTCGTTCAGGGCTGCTTGGGTCCGGTCGTGTAGTCGCGGGCTCTCGGGGCGGGCGTCGGCGGAGGCGGGCAGGGCGATAGCGGGCACGGCGACAAGGAGCGCACCCGCCACGGCAAGGACGGCTGACAGACGGCGCGTTGACTGGAGATATCTCATGACAACAGCTGACCAGCCACGCAAACCGCGCACCATCGGGGAAGCCCCGGAGATCGCTCAGGGGCCGCCTCAGGGACCTGTCAGGGGTGCGCCTCAGGGTCTCGGGGTGTCCCCGTAACCGCTCACGAAAAAGACGGTCACAGAGTGGCGAACACCCGCCGGAACAGGTCCAGGGCCTCATCGGCCCAGCCCAGGACGTTCAGGGCCGAACCCAGATTCCCTGGTGGGCGGTTGATCAGCGTGTCGTGGCGGATGAGCCGGTCGAAGTCCACGAGCACCGGGTCCTGGCGGGGCGTGGTGGCGTCGGGGCGGAAGAACGGGACGCCCGCAAGCCGCATCACGTTGATCACCTCTTGCGCGAGGATCCCGTACCCGACCGTCGTCGGGTGCACGCCGTCGAGCGAGAACAGGCCGCCGTCGCTGCGCCGTCCGTTCTTGACCGCGAGGAAGTGGGAGTTGGGCGGCGGCGACAGCGCCTGCAGCGACGACGGCAACGGGTAAGGCTGCCACCAGTCCGGGCGCGCCAGCGGATCCTCGGCGTAGCGGCGCGATGCCAGCCGGTCCATCATGCCGCTGGTCTCCAGGAGGTACCAGTCCTTGCCCTTGGTCCGGGCAGCCCGGACCGTCTCCGTGATCGCGTAGTTGTACGCGTCGATCGCGTCATCGACCTGCCGCGCCTGCTCAGCCGTGATGTTGGGATCCCTGCCCTTGTCGAAGTCCCGGTCCTTGATCCACGGCCGGGTGTAGTAGGGGAAGTAGCGCGAACCAGGCTCGATCTTGTCCGCCACGCCGCGCGCGATGGGCGCGATGGTCACATGCGGAACGGTGCACCAGATGACGTGCCGCGCCTTGATGCCGGCGACCTGCGCGGCGACCTTGCGCAGCTCGGAGATGAAGTGCTTGGGCCGCCAGACCGTGAAGCGCCGCTTGGCGTCCAAGTCGTCGAAGCCGGAGTCCTCGCTCCACACCACGCGGAGTTCGGTCACCGCCCGCAGCGCGTTGTTCGCGCCGAGGAAAACAATGAGAGTCTCGATGCCGTGCGGCGAGCCGGAGCCGTCGGTGTCCTTGCCGAGCTCGGCCGCCGCACCCAACTGCGTCAGGGCGCCCGCCGATTCGGGCTGGGTGGGCAGCACCCGCAGGGCAGCGCGCTCGCCGGCGTTCTGCACGATCTGATTCACCAGATCGTCCTTGGGCACATCGATCCGCTTGCGGCACTCGTCCGCCGACTTCGACAGCGCGTCGCGCAGATCCCACCCGAACACGGCGAGGTTGTGCATGATCGCCGTGGTCGACGGCACCTTGCTGCCGGGCCCCCGCTCCCAGTAGTCCTCCACCCGGTCCATCACATTGCGGGCCCGGAACAGGGCCTGCGGCAGCTCCCACCAGTCCACGGTCCGCCCGTAGCGGTCCTCCAGGTCGCGCAGGAAGAACTCCAGGTTGAACGGCATCCCGCCGAAGCCCCCGTAGAGGGGATAGCGGAAGCGCGGAAGCCATCCCAGCTCATGCGCGATGATCGCCGGGTACGACAGCCCGGTGTTGAAGACGGCCGCGCTCTGGAATCCCTGCGTCAGCGAATCCCCCACCGCGACCAGCCGGTGCCGGGGCTCGCCGACCCGGTTCGGACTGACCTCGACCCCCAGCTTCGGATCGGTCACGGGCACCCGCGGGCTCTCACGTTCGGGCGTCCGCGAACCTTCACGACGTACGGAATCGCGCATGATTCCCCCCCCCTTGGCACACTGCGGCGCACCGGCTGCGCTCTCGCGCTGTGCTCTCGCGCCAGGCCAGTTCCTGCGTAGCAGAGCCCGGGCCCGGGCGGCAGATCCCCGACGGGAGTTACGCAGAACTCGGTGCGGCCCGGGCATCGCGCAACGGCGCGCGTCTGCAAGGGTGCACGTCATGGAATCCGCTTCGGGCACCGGGCCTGTCCGTCATCAAGACACCGGCGCGTGGCTGGCCCGGTTCGCCGGCCGCATGCTGGTGGTCTGCCCGTCATGCGGCGGCCGTGCGGTCCTCGTCCCCCGGCCCGGTCTGCCCGCACCCAAGTTTTTCAACGAACTCCTCTTCCGGCCGCGGCGACTGGCCTGCGGCGGGTGCGGGGCCGTAGCCGACTGGGAGCCCGAGATGCGGGGCGCCGGTCTGGTCGGGGTCGTACTGGGCGGCAGTGAGGACCCGTTCTTCGGGCGGCCGCTCTGGCTGCAGACCCGCTGCGTCGGCAAGACCCTGTGGGCCTACAACGAAGAGCACGCCGCCGAACTGACCGCCTACGTCGGCGCCCGACTGCGCGAACGCGGCGGGTGGCAGTCGACGATGTCCATGATCCCGCGGCTGCCCTCGTGGATGAAGAGCGCGGACAATCGCTGCGCTGTCCTGGCCGGTCTGGAGACACTGCGGGCGCTCGCCACGCGGTCGGCTCCCTCCGATCGGTCCGACGCCGCGCATGAGCGCGGCGTCCGTTCCCGTGCGGGCCGGAGCATGTACTTCCGGGGCGGCCCCTATGAGTGAGGGGCGGGCGCCCGCCCCGGGCCGGGATCGGGGCGGGGCCGGTAGCCGCCCGATCGGCTGGATGCGGTACGAAGTCTTCTGTGAACGATCAGATTCAGCCCGCGACGGTGCGTGTGTTCATCGCGCTCGCCCCGCCCGACGACGCGAAGCAGGAACTGGCGGAGGTACTCGGCCCCGCCTATCAGGCGCATCCCCGTATGCGGTGGAACCGCATCGAGGACTGGCACATCACCCTGGCGTTCCTCGGTGAAGTCCCCGCCTCGGTGGTTGAGCTCCTGAGCACGCCGCTCGCGCGCCTCGCAGCCGCCCGCCGCCCCCTCACGCTGACGCTGCGCGGCGGCGGGCACTTCGACGAGCGGGTGCTGTGGAGCGGGATCGGCGGGGACCTCGATGAGCTGCATGTGCTCGCCACCGAGGTGCGTGCCGTGGTCGGCGACTGCGGAATGGCTCCGCCGGATCGGCCGTTCCGGCCGCATCTGACGCTGGCCCGGGCCCGCCGGGACACCCCGTCCTGTGCGGTGGAGGCCGCTGCCGGGCTCGCCGGGTTCACCGGTCGTCCGTGGCAGGCCGAGCGTTTGCATCTGGTCGCGAGCAACATCGGGCGCGGTCCGGGGCCCATCCGCTACCGCGACGTCGGCGCCTGGGATTTCGGCGGCCGCGACCAAGGCACCGGCTTTGGTCACGACGGCGCGGAATCGCCCTCGGGTGCCCCGCGATGGCGCCGGTAGTGGCGGGCCGCGCGGGCCCGGTTGCCGCATGACGTCTTGCACCACTCCTGGCGGCCGTGGCTCTTGACGAAGTAGCGCACGCACCGGGGCGCCGTACAGGCGCGCAGCTGCTCGCGCCGCGGGCCGCTCAGAAAGTCGACCGCGGCGCGGGCCAGGGCCGCCACGAGGCCGGTGTGCGGATCGTCCTGCGCCGACAGCAGCCGTGTGGTGGGGGATCCGTCGCGCGGCCATTCCAGCTGCGGGGCGATCAGTTCGCGAGCGGCGGTCGTATTGAGGTGGGCCAGCGCTTCTTCGGCGGGCATCAGGCGGTGGGCGTCGGCCGGGCTGGGCGGCGCGGGGCTGACCGCCCGCGCGAACAACGCCCGTACCGCACGCCGCAGTTCGATGATCTGCTGCTTGAGGTCCTCGTCCGCCGCGAGTTGCCCGGCCCGGATGTGGGCGGGCAGCAGGCTGTCCTGCCCGCGGATCCAGCGCGTGACGTCCTCGACCGTGGCCAGGTCGTCGGCGACGCCGCCCTCCCCGTCGTGGCGGATCGTGCTCGCCAGTTCCAGTGCCAGCCAGCGCTCCACGGGCCGTCTCCTGTTCCCACCGCCCGTCTCCGGGCGCTGCCGTCAACCGCTTGTTCACAACCCCCGGCACACTCTAATGTTCTAACGGTAAATTGAAAACTTCCGTTAGACAGGCGAGGCGGGCGCCCCCGCACCCCGCCCCACCACGAGGAGACCGAGCGATGACAGCGCTGCTTGCCCAGATAAGTGACCTGCACCTCGACGGCACCGAGCGGGCGACCCGTCGCGCCACGCGCGTCATGGACTATCTGCGCGCCCTGCCCCGACCGGTCGACGCCCTCCTGGTCACCGGGGACATCGCCGATCACGGCGACGAAGCCGAGTACGAGGAAGCAGCCCGGATCCTGGCCGCACCCTTCCCGGTCCTGACCTGTCCCGGCAATCACGACGCGCGCCCCGCCTACCGCAAGGCGCTGCTCGGCCGGGCACCCGGCGAGGGCCCCGTCAACGAGGTCCACCACATCGCGGGCACCGCCATCCTGATGTGCGACTCCACCATCCCCGGCCGCGACGAGGGGCTCCTGGACGCGGAGACACTGGCCTGGATCGACACCACCCTGGCCGCGCTGCCCGGCGACACCCCGGCGCTGATCGCCTTCCACCAGCCGCCCGTCGAGCTGCACCATCCGCTGCCCGACGCCTACCTCCTCCAGCAGCCCGAGAACCTCGCCGCGCTGCTCGAAGCACACCCGCGCGTAGCCGCCGTCCTCACCGGCCACGCCCACACCGCGGCCGCCAGCATCTTCGCCGCACGCCCGCTGATCGTCGGTCCCGCCATCACCTGGACGCTGCGTCTGCCCTGGGAGGGCGACGAGCCCGCAGACCGCGAGCAGCCGCCCGGCCTCGCCTTCCACGTCCTGGACGACGACCACCGTCTGACCACCCATTACCGCGTGCTGCCGTAACCGCACCCGGCGTCAACCCTCGCCCTGGACCTGACGGTGAGACTTCCCCGCAGCTGAAGCGTCTGTCCCGCACCCCGGCCGGGGTGCGGGACAGACGACCGCTCGCTCAGGGGCGCCAGGTGAAGGTGGCCACCGCCCCCGCGGGGAGCGTGTAGGTGAAGGTGCGGCCCGCGTCCGTGACCGAGAAGGTCTTCGCCGCCGAGCCGGTGTTCACCGCGTACACGGCCCGCGAGCTGTCCGGGTTCTGGAACGCGACGTTCCTGATGGTCGTGTCCCCGGTGGAGCCGATCCGGGTCGCGCCCTCGTCCACGAACTTGGTCAGGTGGCCGAGCATGTAGAACTCGGCGTTCTTGGTGACCGTGTCGTTGCTCCTGGTCTCGACGACGCCGTTGCAGCGCGTGCCGCACAGTCCTTGGTGCGGGCCGCCGTTCTCGTCCAGGGCGAGGTTCCAGCTGACGACGGTCTCGCCGCCGCTGCGCATGTTGCGTACGACGAGGTTCTCGGCGTGCCACTTCAGGGTGTCGGCGAACGTCTTGGAGGTGTCCGAGGAGTCGGTGCCCGAGCACTCCGTGAAGAACACGCGCTTGCCCGCGTCACGCACCTGCTGCTCGGCTTCGGGGCTGCCGCCGTAGCAGTGGAACGCGGCGCCGATGAGGCGGTTCATGCCGGAGGTCTGGCCGAACACTTCAAGGGGGTAGTTCGGGTGGTCCCAGTTGTGGTCGTAGGCCAGGAGGTTGGTGCCGAGGCCCGCGGCGGTCAGGGTCTTGTCGAGGACCTTGAGGAAGGCGGCCTGCTGGCCCGAGGTCATCGACATCGACGGATAGGTGGAGTTGGCGAACTCCGGCTCGTTCTGGACACTGAGGTCGGTGAGCTTCACGCCCTCGGCCTGGTACGCCGTGATCGCCTTGACCAGGTAGTCGGCGTAGTCCTGGTAGTGCGCCGCGTTGAGGCTGCCGCCCTTGAGTGAACCGCCCGACTTCATCCAGGCCGGCGCCGACCAGGGCGATCCCATGAAGCGGATGCGCGGGTTGACCGCGAGCGCTTCCTTGAGGACGGGCAGGGTGTCCTTCTTGTCGCGGTCGATGGTGAAGCTGCCCTTGGTGTCTTCGTACGTGGTGAAGTTCGCGTCCGTGTTGAAGTCACTGCTGCCCAGGGGCTGACGCAGGTAGTTGAGGCCGATGCCTGCGCCCTCGCGCGAGAAGAGCGACGTCAGGAGTGATTTCCGCTTGTCGGCGGGCAGTTGGCGGATGAGGCGGGCGGAGGCTTCTGTCACCGAGGCGCCCGCGCCGGTGAAGCGCTGCGCCCTGGCGCCGGGGTCGATGCGGATGTCCGTGCTCTGGGGGCGGCCGGTGAAGGGCGCTTCGCCCGCGTGCGCGAGTTTGCGGCTCCCGTCCGGCGTGGTGATCCACACCTGTGCCGCGGGATCGGCTGCCGCCTGCCCGGCCTTTGCGTGGGCCGTCGCGGAGGCGGGGCGCGCCTGCGCCTCGGTGAGCGGGCCGTAGGCGATGGCGGCGCCGGTGAGCGCGAGGGCGGCTGCCGCCCCGGCGGTCTTCAGGCCGGTGCTGCGGCGCGTTCTGCTGCGTGTCCCAGCGGGTGTCCTGGCGGGTGTTCTCATGTGCGGCTCCTTGGGTCTGCGATGCACGCGTACGTGGTGGGGCCTGCGCAGTGGGGGGTGAGCGGGCAACATGGAAGCACACTTACTAAGTACTCAGTAAGTGGTTGGGGCGCGCTTCTTTCCGGACGATCAACTCGCGCCTAGACTCCGCACCGTGACCACCCAAAAGGCAGCGAAGACCGCGGGCGCGAAGACGCCGGCAGACCGCCGGCGCCAAGGGGAGGTCACCCGCCGCGGGCGCAGCCAGGCCGCTCAGGAGCGTCACGACGAGATCCTGCAGATCGCCATGGAAACCTTCGCGGCGCGCGGTTACGGCAAAGCCTCGCTGGCGGAGATCGCCGAGCGGGCGGGCCTGACGCAGGCGGGCGTCCTGCACTACTTCCGCACCAAGGAGAACCTCCTCACCGAGGTTCTCGAGCTGCGCGACAACGCCGAGATCGCACCGCTGGGCCCGCAGCGGCCCCGCGGCATCGCCTTCCTGCGCCACCTCGTGGACACCGTGCGCCACAACACCGAACGTGAGGGCATCGTCCGCCTCTACACCGTTCTCTGCGCGGAGAGCGTCACAGACGACCACCCCGCGCAGCCCTACTTCCGGCGGCGCTACGCGGGCCTGCGCGCCTTCATCGTCGAAGCCCTCACCGAGGCCTGCGAACTCGACGAGGCACGGCCGGACCTGGACATCGAGAACACCGCCAACGTCATCATCGCCGTCATGGACGGCCTGCAGGTGCAGTGGCTCCTCGACCCGGCGGCGGTGGACATGGCAGCCGCCACGGAACAGGCCCTCGACGCCCTTCTCGCACAGATCCGCGCCCACGGCGCCTGACGCGGCCGGACAGCCGAACGCCCCGCCCCCGCTCCGGCATCACTCGGAGCAGGGGCGGGGCGGCAGCGCTGCAGCCACAGCGCGGATGGAAGATTCCACGCTAGCGGCCGGCACTGACAACGCAGACGGCGGCTACGACTGCGGGGGCTGGCCCTGGTCCCTGCCGAACTGGTCCTTCAGCTTGTCCTGGGCGGTGTCGACCTGACCGGAGTACTTGCCCTGGGTCTTGTCGTCGACGAAGTCACCCGCCTTGTCGATGCCCTGCCCGGCCTTGTCCTCGTGGCCCTTGAGCATCTGCTTGAGCTTGTCCATGACTGACATGGGCCAACCACCTCTCTGTGTCTCCCCCACATCCAGGCTCACATTGCGCGGCGTGTTCCGCATCCGCTGGCGCCCTCCGCCCGCCCCTGCCTGCACTAACCCGTTCGGCCGCCCCCTGCTGCACGGCTCCGGGCATCCGCCGAAGCTGGGGGCGCGAGTGGCACGGCGTACGAAAAACGACCGGGAAGAAGGCGTTCATGGCAAAGGCGTATCTGGTGGGCAGCGGCATCGCTTCCCTGTCGGCGGCGGCGTTCCTGATCCGCGAGGGCCGGTTCGCGGGGTCCGACATCGTCGTCCTGGAGGAGCAGGACCGTGAGGGCGGCAGTCTGGACGCCTCCGGGTCGCCCGAGACCGGCTACACGATGCGCGGCGGCCGGATGTTCGAGATCCACTTCGAATGCACCTACGACCTGCTCGGTTCGATCCCCTCCCTGGACGACCCGTCGAAGTCGGTCACCGACGACACCTTCGCCTTCCACGAGGACTTCGCCTGGGACGACCACGCCCGGCTCGTCGACGCCGCAGGCAAGGTCATCGACGCGCACTCGATGGGCTTCTCCGAGCGTGACCGCCTCGAACTGATCAAGTGCGTGGGCACCCCCGAGAAGCAGCTCGACGGCAAACGCATCACCGACTGCTTCAGCCCGGAGTTCTTCCACACGAACTTCTGGTGGATGTGGTGCACCACCTTCGCCTTCGAGCCGTGGCACAGCGCGATCGAGTTCCGCCGCTACCTCAACCGGTTCATCCACCTCTTCAAGACCTTCGACTCCATGTCGGGGATCTACCGGACCCGCTTCAACCAGTTCGACTCCATCGTGCGCCCGCTGCTGAAGTGGCTCACCGACCAGGGCGTGACCGTGCAGCTCGGCACCACGGTCACCGACCTGACCCTTGCCGACGGTGATGCCCTCACCGTCACGGCTCTGAGCTGCACACGAGGTGACCGGGACGAGGAGATCACGCTCGGCCCCGACGACCTCGTCATGATCACCAACGGATCGATGACGGCAGGCTCGACCCTGGGGTCCACCGACACGGTGCCCGCCCTGGACACCACGGGAGCCGACGGCGCCTGGCGCCTGTGGGAGACCCTCGCGGCCAAGCGGCAGGGCCTCGGCAGGCCCGCGGTCTTCAACTCGTCCATCCCGCAGTCGACCTGGGAATCCTTCACCGTGACCACGAAGGACCCCACGTTCTTCAAGCTGATGGAGAAGTTCAGCGGCAGCGAGGCCGGCAAGGGCGGCCTGATCACCTTCAAGGACTCCAAGTGGCTGCTGACCATCGTCCTCAACCACCAGCCGCACTTCCACGGCCAGCCCGAGGACACCTACGTCTGGTGGGGCTACGCCCTGTTCCCCGACGAGGAGGGCGACTTCGTCCGCAAGCCGATGCGCAAGTGCACCGGCCGGGAGATCCTCGACGAGGTCCTGCACCACCTGCGCTTCGAGGACGGCCCGCAGATCCTCGACAACTCGATCGTGCTCCCCGCTCTGATGCCGTACATCACCAGCCAGTTCCTGGTCCGCAGCGCCGGCGACCGGCCGCCGGTCGTGCCGCGGGGATCCACCAACCTCGCCTTCATCGGCCAGTACGCGGAAGTCCCCGACGACGTGGTGTTCACGGTCGAGTACTCGGTACGCACCGCCTGGACGGCCGTCGCGCAGCTGCTCGGGCTCAAGAAGCAGCCGCCGCCCGTCTACAAGGGAGGGCACGACCCGAAGGTCCTCGTCGAGGCGCTGCAGACCATGCACCGGCGCTGATCACTGCCACCGCGGGACGACGCCGCCCCGGTGCTCTAGGCCGACTCGCGCACCACCAGTTCCGGCTCGAAGATCACCGAGGTGGGGTCGGCCCGTACGCCCTCGATCTGCTCCTGCAGCAGCCGGGCCATCTCCGCGCCCATCTCCTCGACCGGCTGCCGCACCGTCGTCAGGGAGGGCACGCAGGTGACCGCGACGCTGGAGTCGTCGAATCCGACCACCGCCACGTCCCGGGGGATCTGCTTGCCCGCTTCCCTCAGGGCCTGGCATACGCCTTGTGCCATCAGGTCGTTGGCCGCGAACACCCCGTCGATGCCGGGCTGCTCCACCAGCAGCCGGCGCATCGCCTTCGCCCCGCTCTCCAGGGTGAACCCGCCCTCGGCGACGGGGATGTAGGGCTGTCCGCCGCGCTCCATGCCGTCCTGGAATCCGGCGAGGCGTTCGCGGCCCGCGGGGATGTCCAGCGGGCCCGAGACGGTCGCCACCCGGCGGCAGCCGCGGGCCAGCAGATGGTCCGCGGCCAGCCGTGCCCCGTCCCGGTGTGCGAAGTCGACGAACGTGACACGGGCCCGCAGGGCGGGGCGGGCGAAGAACACCGCGGGCAGTTGCGCTTCGGCAAGGAGCTCCGGCAGCGGGTCCTGGGCGTGGGTCGAGACGACCAGGGCGCCGTCCGCGTTGCCCTGGCGCAGGTAGGTCAGGACCTGCCGGCGGGAGTCCTCGGTCTCGGCGAACATCAGCACCGGATGCATGCCGCGCGGCCGCAGGAAGCCCACCACCCCGCTGACGGCCCGGCCGAAGAACGGGTCGGCGAACACCCGCGCGGCGAACGCGTTCTGTGCCGTGTCGGAGTGGTCGCCGGCGCCCGAGACGACCAGGGCAATGGTGCCCGCGCGCTGGGTGACCAGGGAACGCGCCGCCCGGTTGGGCGCGTAACCGGTGCGCTCGATGGCCGCGTTGACCACGTCCTGGATGGCGGGGGCGACATTGCGCACGCCGTTGACCACCCGGGAGACGGTGGCGCGCGAAACCCCCGCTTCGCGCGCCACGTCCTCGAGCGTCGGCATCTGTCTGTCCATCCGGGAACCCTAACGCCCCACGTCCGGGCGTCATAGAGCGCTCTCCCGCGCCTGCCCGACTGCTACCGGCACTCGCCCGGCCCGCGCACCGTCGCCGTCGTCGCCGTCAGCGGCAGATCAGCGGCGCTGCGCCCGGCAAGGATCCGCCAGGAGCCCTCTTCGGTCCGCCAGGCGCCGGCGTCCGTGTCCCAGTGGCGCAGCATCCTCGCCGGTATCTCCACGGTTGCCGTCACCGTCTCCCCCGGCTCCGCGCGCACCGCCGTGAATCCCGCGAGCCAGCGGACGGGGCGCTCCACGGCGGAATCGGGCCGCGCGAGGTAGACCTGCACCACCTCACGTCCCGGCCGCACGCCGGTGTTGCGCAGCCGCACCTCCGCGAGCAGGGCCGCTCCCCGGCCGTGCGGGCCGGCGACCCGCAGCCGCTCGTAGCTCCAGGTGGTGTAGCCCAGGCCGTGGCCGAACCAGTACGCGGGCTCGTGCCCGGCCCGCAGCCAGGCCCGGTAGCCGATGTGCAAGCCCTCCTCGTAGACGAGTCGGCCGTCCTGCGGGCGGGTGCGTGTGACCGGCACGTCCGCGAGGGCGGCTCCCCATGTGGTGGGCAGGCGTCCGCCCGGTTCGGCCTGACCCAGGAGGACGTCGGCGAGCCCGGTCCCCGCTTCTTGTCCGGGGAACCACGAGAGCAGCACCGCCCCGGCCTCTTCCCGCCAGGGCATCTCCACCGGGCCGCCCGAGTTGACGACGACCACGGTGCGCGGATTGGCGGCGGCGACCGCCGAGACCAGCTCGTCCTGCCGGCCGGGAAGGGTGAGTGAGGTGCGGTCATGTCCCTCGGACTCGCTGCCCTCGGTGGTGCCGACCACGACCACGGCCACGTCCGCCTGCCGCGCGGCCTCGACCGCCTCGGACAACGCCTCTTCGGGGTCCGGCTCGGGCGCCGCGGCCGTCACCACGACGGCGCGGCCGGTGTCGGGGGCCAGCTCCCGGCGGGCCACGACATGCGCGGGCTGCCCGCCCGCGAGCCAGACCGAGGCGTGCCGGCGCGGCGGGTCGAGGTGAATGACCGCGGGGTCCTCGGTTTCCCGCGCGAACTCGCCTTCCACCAGCGGCTGTCCGTCCACGGCGAGACTCATCCGGCCGTAGCCGCCCACTCCGAACGTCCACTTTCCGTCGGCGGCCGGGCGCACCAGCGCGCTGATCTCCACGGTGTGGGCTTCCGGTGCGACCGGGGGTTCCAACTGCCGTCCGGAAAGGCGGTGTTCGGCGTACAGCTCACGGCCGGTCGCGGTCAGGACCCGTAGCAGCACACCGGGCTCCCCGGTGAGCGGGTTCTGGCACCGGGCGGGATCCAGCGGCAGGGGCAGCCCGCCCAGGTCCGGGCCCGGCGCGTGCAGCACTCTGGTCCGCCCGGGCAGGCGGGCCCTGATGCCGTCCAGCGGGGTGACGACGTCCGACGGGAAGACCCCGGCGCTGCCTCCTCCCTGCAACCGCGGTGCCGAGGCGTGCCGTCCGATGACCGCCACGCTGTGCAGTGCGGAGGCGTCCAGGGGCAGGACGTCCTCGTTGCGCAGCAGGACAGTGCCGGCCGCGACGGCCCGGCGCAGCAGTTGCCGGGCGGTGCCGCCCGGCCAGGCGCGCGGCGGGATACTCCGTGCGCTGCCAAGGGCGCCGACGCGGTCGGCCAGGGTGAGCAGGCGCACCACCTTGTCGTCGATCGCCTCCTGCGCAACACTTCCGCCGCGGACCGCCGCCACCAGAGCCGCACCCCACGGACTGTCCGGCCCCGGCATCGCGAGGTCCTGACCTGCCGCCGCGCTCTCGGCCGTCAGCCGCACGGCGCCCCAGTCGGAGACCACGGCGCCGTCGAACCCCCACTCTCCCTTCAGCGGTTCGGCAAGGAGTTCGTTGGCGGTCATCGTCGTGCCGTTGACGCCGTTGTAGGCGCTCATGACGAGCCACACGCCCGCGCGGACGGCGGCCTCGAACGGGGCCAGATACACCTCGCGCAGCGTCCGCTCGTCCACCCGTACGTCCAGGGTGAGCCGGTCGGTCTCCGAGTCGTTGGCCACATAGTGCTTGGCCGTCGCGGCAACCCCGTGGGCCTGGATGCCGCGGATGAGGGCGACTCCCGTGCGCGCGGCCAGCTCCGGATCCTCGGCCAGGCACTCGAAGTGGCGCCCTCCCAGCGGGGAGCGGTGGAGGTTCAAGGTGGGCGCCAGGACCGCGTGCACCTTCTTGCGCAGCGCCTCCAGGGCGAGCAGCTCGCCGAGTTCACCGGCCAGCTGCTCGTCCCACAGGGAACCGAGGGCGGAGGCGGAGGGCAGGAGCAGCGAGGGCCGGCGCTCGTCCCACTCCTCCCCCCGCACCCCGGCGGGACCGTCCGAGAAGACCATTTCCCGCAGCCCCAGCGCTGGTTCGGCACGGGTGCGCCACACCGTGGCTCCGGTCAGCAGACCCACCTTGCGCACCAGATCAAGGCTGTCCACCAGCTTCAGCAGTTCGTCCCGCGTCATCTCTTGCTCCTTCTGCCCCCGACGGGAAGCGGCGCCGGCGTTCAGATCACTTGTAGACGCCGAATTCGTAGAGCGAGTAGCCGTAGCCGGTGCCTCGCTGGGTGCCGTTGACCCGCACGTAGCGGCCGGAGCCGCTCACGTCGAAGTCGTCGATGCCGCCGTTGCCGGCGCTCACCTCGTGCACCGTCTTCCAGTCCCTGCCGTTGTCGGAGGTCTGGATCGTGTACGCCTTGGCGTACGAGGTCTCCCAGTTGAGCTGGACGTGCTTGAAGGAGGTGGTGGAGCCCAGGTCGACCTGGAGCCACTGGGGATCGCTCCAGTCGCTGGCCCAGCGTGTGCCGTTGTTGCCGTCGACGGCGTTCGCGGCGGTGCACGGGCAATCGCCGCTGCCGGGCTGGAAGGAGGAGGCGGTCGCGGTCTTGCCCAGGGCGACGTTCGTGCCGTTGACCGGCGGCGGCACCACGCGCACGGAGCGTGTCTCGATGCCGACGTTGCCCTTGCCGTCGCTGACCTTGACGTAGATCTTCCAGACGCCGGGCTTGTCCGGGGCGGTGACCTTCAGACGGCCCGATCCCTGGTTCGACACGGTCAGCGGGGTGAGGTCCTTGTTCTTGTCGATGTACATGCTGTTGGCCAGCACTTCGTAGGACAGCGCGTCGCCGTCCGGGTCGCTGACCTTGGTGGTGAGCGTGAGCGGGGCGCCCGCGGGGACCTTGCCCGCATCACCGTCGACGGTCAGATCAGCGATGACCGGCGGGGTGTTGTCACCGGCGGTGCTGCCCTTGTAGGCCTTCTTCACGGCGTAGTACGAAAGGCGCTTCTGGCCCGCGGGGAGCAGGTTGAACCAGACGCCGCCGAAGTCGTACTCCGTGCCGTAGTGGAACATCGTGGCACCCAGCGCGACACCCCGGTGACCGGTGACGCAGTCCCAGGCCTTGGTGTATCCGGCTGCCTTCGCCCGGTCGGTGGGCTCCTCGGGAACCCCGTTGGCGTCGTCGGGCACCTCCCACTCGCCCGCGGGCCCGGACTCCGTGACGATGTAGGGCTTGGTGTATCCGCCCTTCTCCCAGTCGGACTTGATGTCACACGCGGCGTTGTAGGAGTTGACCGCGTAGAGGTCCAGGTCGGGGGCGTTCTTCTTGTAGTAGGGCCAGGCCCCGGTCCAGGCGTCGGTGGAGGTGACGGGGTGGTTGGGGTCCACCGCGTGAATCTTCTTGGCGACGTCGTTGACGAAGGTCGTATAGGCGTTGCGCTGCTTCTCCAGCTCGTCACCGGCATAACAGTTCTGCAGGCCGAGCACCGACTCGTTGCCCACGTTCCACATCAGGACACCGGGATGGTCCTTGTAGGTGTCCACCCACTTGGGGAACTCCTGGAGCATCTGGTTCTTGTACGCGGTGTCCGTCAGGTAGTTGACACACCCGCCGCTGCCCGGTCCGCCGCCGGGCTGGAGCCAGAAGCCCGCGACGACCTTGATGCCATGAGCGGCCGCGGAGTCGAAGAGCGGCTTGCTGGAGGCGTCGGTGCCCCAGGTGCGGATGGTGTTGACGCCCATGGACCGCACATCGGGCATGTACTTGTCGGCATCGGCGACGGACGGGCCCCAGGTCAGGCCCTTGACCTGGTACGGGGAGCCGTCGACGGTCAGCTGCCAGTTGCCTTGCGAGCCGGTCACCTTCACGACGCTGCCGGCCGCGTGGGCCTGCTGTGCGGGCAGCACGAGCGCGCCTGCCACGAGCAGGCCGGCAGCCGCGGGGGCCACGAACCGTAGGGAGAGTGCGGTACCAGGTCTGGACATGGTGGTCTCCTGTGCGGGGGGGGGGAGGATGCGGAACGGGGGGGCACCTGCGAAGGGCGGAAGGGAGCCCCGCCCTTCGCAGGCCGGGGTCACGGCAGCTCGTAGTTCTCGTCGAGGGCCGCGCCCGCCTCGGGGTGCGTCTGGTCATAGCCGCGCGGGTCGCACTGCAGCCCGCCGACGATGCAGTGATCCACCAGCGCCTTCAGCGTCGCGTCGTCCCACGCGTTGAAGAAGTCGTAGTGGAAGGAGTGGCCGGTCCCGCTGGCCAGGCGGACCTTCGACATGTCCCCGTTGACGGGGAACGCCATCTTGAACTCGACCATCGGCAGGGCGACGGGGTGGCTCGTCGGGCACACATTGTCGTTCGTGCCGTTCTTGACCACCGGGTAGGACATGTGGCTCTGGTGGTCGGGTGAGTCCAGCGTCTTGCCGTCCCAGCAACTCGGGGCCTGGAAACGGATGTTCAGCTGCGTGTCCCGGCTCGTGGGGCAGTTCGCGGGGAAATCGACGTTGAAGTAACTCTCCCCGCACTCCCACCCCTCGACGAAGCCGGGGTGGTCACGGAACTCCTGCGCGCTCTGCATCGGGCTGCCGACGACGAACCTGAGCCCCTTGGGGAACGGCCGCACGCTCGTGTAGTCCGTGACCCCGGCCTTGTAGTAGATCGTCTGATCCCCTACGGGCCGGATCTCGTCGTCGCCGTTGTAGAGCGTGGGCATCCAGTACGCCGACCTGTCGCCGGGCGCGAGGCACTTGGTGGAGCCGGCGTCCAGCGAGGCCGTGGTGCTGTTCGCGTTCGTGGTGGTGTTGCCCATGAACGTGTGGTCGTGCGACTTGCCGGGCTGGCCGGGATAGACGATGGGGTCGTCGGGGGCGGTGTGCGTCACCGAACAGTGCGCCTGGAACTCGTGGAAGTAGCGGTGCGGCGGCGCTTCGGCGGACGGCTTCGCCGCCGTGACGGGCGACTTGGCGGGGATGTACCCGTCCGCGTCGGCGTCCTCCGCCGACATGCGGGTGGACGCGGCCATGGCGTGCCCCGCGTGTGACGCCTGCGCCTCCTGCGTCTGGGGCTGCGATGCGTTGTCGGCGCTCACCGCGATGCCGCCGATGCCCAGAGAGCTCAGTATCAGGGCGCCGGCGATCAGCGCTCCCGAGATCGTTTTCGATCTCCGTACCATGGAGACCTCCTGCCACGTGGAAAGGGATGGGGGGACCGGCCTGCCGGGAGCCGTGGCCGTGCGCTCCCGGACACCGGGCGGAGGGGCCGAGGGCGCCAACCGCGCACCCGTGGACACCTGTTGAGGAGCGCCCGGTCGAAATCGGAGTGTGGGAGAGCGCTCTCCCGGAGTGTTCCCATCGTGACGCGAGCGTGTCAAGAGACGGTGAACAACTACGTGCCGGCGGCGGGGGCCCGACGGCGCACGAATGAGGGACGAGACCGACCACGCCGCCGGAACACGCGAGTCAAGGGAGGTAAGTTCCTTGAGGTCAGCGGGTGTTGAGAGTTCGGCGTCGCGACTCCCCGGACCTCCGAGAACGGTTCGGCGCCGCTCGGCGGCAACTTGAAGCGCCGGATCACGAGCGTTGACGTATCGGTCGGGCGCGGGCAGGATGCCGTACGGGGAGAGCGCTCTCCTACAGACCGCAGGCCCATCGGGGAGTTACACCACTCCCCGATGGGCCTGCACTGCTCACCAAGACGCGAGGCTCACTGCAAGGCGAGACTCACCGGAACGTGTGGACCAACTCGATCTTGCCGACGATGTGGGCGTTGAACTCGTCGAGCTCCTCGGCCGGAACCCACAGTTCGAGGATCGTCCGGCCGCCCGCCTGCTGGACGGGGTAGCGGCGCAGGAACTCGGAGTCGACCTCGAAGCGCGTGACGTATCCGGAGCCGTCGTGCTTCACGTTCCAGTCCCTCGCGATCCTGATCGCGTAGTCCTCGTTGAGGACGGGATAGAAGATCGGCTGCTCGGGCAGCCGGGGCGGCCAGGCGCGCCAGTCCGACTCCCGGACCAGGTCCAGCTCCTTGGGGCCCGTCGGGCGCCACAGGGTCGTCGTCGCGGGCCGGCCGGTCATGAAGAATCCACCTCTGTGTAGGGGCCGCCGAAGCGGCTGGTCAGGAGGTGGACGATACCGGTGCGGCAGGGACGCGGGCCACGGGGTTAGCTGCCGGGCGCCGTCCCGTCGCGCGGATCCTTCTGCGCTCGGCGCTGGGCTTGCCCTTCGTGGATGTCGCTCACCCACTCCCAGCCAGGCTTGGCCGACGGGCCAAGGCGCGGGTCGCTGGGCACTTGGGCATCACGCAGGGCGTACAAATACGCTCGATCCTGTTTGAACCTCGCGCGTACCTGATCAGCCCGGCCGACGGACCCGTGACCGGGGATGACGACATCAATGTCGTCCGCCAGGTCCTCGAGCAGCCCAAGACCGACGAGGTAGTCCTCAATCGGCTCAGGAGTGTCGTCAAGCATCGGAATGAGGACATCGGAGAGCATGTCGCCGGCGACGAGTACCCTGCGCTCTTCGATCAACAGCGCCGCGTGGCCCGGGGCATGCGCCGGATGCTCGATGATCCGGACCCTGGGGCCGTCCCACGGAATCTCCGCGGTTCCGGCAGGCAGACCTGAGATGAGGCCGAACAGGTCCAGCGGTACGTCCTCGGCGATTTCCGGCGGCAGCCCCTCGGCGGCGCGCGCCTTCCAGTCCGGTTTCGACCGCACGTCTTGCATGAAGGCCGCACAGCGGGCCGTGCCGTAACGCGGCGCTTCGCCGAGTTCGGCATGCCAGAGAACGTGATCCCAATCAGGGTGCGTCGCGAAGCCTGCGACGACGGGCCGGCCCAACTTCCGCAGGTCGTTCGCCAGGCAGACCATTTCGTCGCCGGTGATCCCGGCGTCCACGAGGAGCACGCCGTCCCCGCCCTGCACGACAACGGTGTTGTTCTCCAGCAACTCGCTCCGGTGGACCAGCACACCCTCCGCCACCTGCTCCAGCATGGGGCTCCTCCCGATTGTGGTCCGCGACCGCGCTCGACCGGTACCCGGTCGCCGCTCCTGCCCGAGATCGAACTCCCGGGCACGGTCTGCCGCGAAAACCCTGCCGGAGAGTCTGGCGGACACCACCCTCGACGGCAACGGTGAACGCGGCTGGAGCAGATCCGCCGTGAGGCGCCGTCAGCCGCCGTCGCACCGGAGGTCGGCGGGCCGCATGTAGCCGAGCTTCTGGCCGTTGTCGGTGCGCGAGACCTGCCACAGGGCGTCCGTGCCCTGGCGGGTGCCGTTCACCGGAATGCCCGGATCGAGATGGCCGACGATCTCGGTCCACGGGTTGTCCCCGGCGTAGATCGGGGCATCGGCGTGGGTGGCGAAGCAGGTGCCGCCGGCCGCGGCGGTACCGCCGAGCATCGGCAGAGTCAGCAGGCTCAGTGCAAGGACGGCCGCGATGCGCGTGGCGCTCCTGCGGGCCTGTCGGGTGCGGGACATGCGGGTCCTCCTTGTGCGGGCGGGTGCTCCACGTGTTCCGCCGGAGCGTGTGATGGCGACGGGGCCGGAAAGTGTGCGTTCCGGCCCCGGGTACGTCGCCTCAGAGTCCCTGCGTGCTGGAGATGTCAGGGGCGACCACACCGCTGTCCGCGCCGGGCGCCGGCGCATCACTGTCGACCCACCGCTCGGCCTCGCCGAGGTCGTCGACCATCTCCGCCGCGTGGGCGGGCTCCTTCGTGTCCGCCGCCGTGTCCGCTCCCGGCGGCGGGCTGATCGCGGCGATGACCGCTCCCGCGGCGAGAGAGGCAACGGCCAGTACGCTTCGCTTCTTCATACCGGGGTCAACTCCCGACGCCCGGAAAGGGCACGGCCTGCCCACGGAGATCACCACAGCGGACGCCCTCGCTTCCGGCCCGGGCCGGGGGTGGCGCGCCGACGCACGCCCCCTACGCTGTGCGGATGTTGGTCTACGCCCCGGCGGCGCTCCTCTTTCTCATTTTCTGCGTGCGCGTGGTGCGTGAGCGCAGGAAGTTCAGCAATGCCGTGATTCTGGGGCTCGCCGCGCTGTGCGGTGTCGCGGCCTGGGTGTTCCAACTGGTCAAGCACGGACCGGCATCAGGTCAGGCGGTCGCGTGGACGGTGCTCGTGCTGGGGTCACTGGGCATTCTCGTACTGACATGTCTGCTGTTCCTCAACGGCCTGCAGATGGTGCGCAAGGAGGGCAGGAGCCCCACCAACCTGCTCTCGTTGCTGGCCGCCTTGTGCATCCTGGCTGTCGTGGGGCTGGTGGTCACGGCCGTGGTCGTGCGGACGCCGGTGTGGGTCGGGGTGGGGACGGCGGCCGGTGGTCTTTCCGTCTACCTCTCGTTCCTGTTCCTGAGCTTCGTCTGCTACGCGTTCCTCTACGGGCGGCTGCGGGTGCACCGCGATGCCGACTACGTGGTGGTACTCGGCTCGGGGCTCATCGGCGGCTCGACCGTGCCGCCCCTGCTTGCCAGCCGTCTCAAGCGGGCGCAATCGGTGCATGCGCGGCTTTCCGAGCGGGGCGAAGCACCGGTGCTGATCACGTCGGGGGGCCAGGGGCCGGACGAGGACCTGCCGGAGTCACACGCCATGGCCGACTACCTGATCGACCGCGGGTTTCCCGCCGCCCTGATCGAGCGGGAGGACCGCTCGACGACGACGGACGAGAACCTGAAGTACAGCAAGGCGATCATGGAAAAGGCGCGGCCGGACTACCGGTGCGTCATCGTCACGAACAACTACCACGCCTTCCGCGCCGCGGTCACCGCTCGCCGGACCGGGATCAACGGCCAGGTGGTGGGCTCCCCCACCGCCGCGTACTTCTGGCCCACCGCGACGATCCGCGAATTCACCGCGCTCCTCGTCGCCTACCGGCGGACCAACCTGGTCATCTGCCTGCTGGTGCTCCTCGGCGGGGTGCTCGCCTGGTGGGCACAGCAGAACGGCTCCTTGTGACCTCCGGTCTCCCCTGCCCGGCGGCTGGACCCTCACTCCGAGACTGCGCTGGTGCTGGCGGTCGGTGGCCCGGGCTCATGCACCGGGCGGTCAGCGGCGGGGTTTGCCGCGCTTGCTGCTCTTCGATCCGCCGCTCTTCGAGGCGCCGCCTGAAGAGCTCCGCGGGTTCTTGCCGGGCTTGCCCGTCTTTCCGGTCGGCTTGCCCGCCGTGGGCTTGCGGCGGGCGCCGTCCTTGGCGGGGCTCTTGCGCTTCGACTGGTCCGGAGCCGGAGCGGCGGGCTGCGTGCGGCCCCGTGAGCTGTTGACCGTGCGGCCCCGGACGATGCCGATGAAGTCCTCGACCAGGTCCGTGGTCGCGTCCTCCGGCCAGGACAGCGCGACCCGCGATTCGGGAGCCTCGGTGAGCGGGCGGTAGGTGAGGTCCTTGCGGTGGTGCAGGCGGGCGAGCGACTGGGGGACGATCAGGACGCCTACGCCTGCGGCCACCAGTTCGATGGCGTCCGCCGTCGTATCGGGGCGCTCGTTCGCGGGGCGGCCCGGCAGCCGCCCGCTCTGCCAGTCGAGGGTGTCGTCGAGGGGGTGCAGCACGATCTCGTCGGCCAGGTCCTCCGGGGACACCTCGTCGACCGCCGCGACGACGTGGTCCTTGGGGATCACGACGACCGTCGCCTCGGTGTAGAGGGGGATCGCGCTGAGGTCGGGTGCGTCGACCGGGAGCCGCACGAAACCGGCGTCGGCGCCGCGGCCGCGCAGGAGCTCGAACGCCTCGGTGGGAGCCACCGCGACAAGGGTCAGCGGCACGTCGGGCAGCCGCTCGTTCCAGATCCGCACCCACTTGGTGGGCGTCACCCCCGGGACATACGCGAGCCTGAACGAAGGGGTTACTTGCGAGTCTGTCACTCCGCCAGGTTACCGGTCGTGGTCGGCGGTAGCTCACACGCTCGATACCCTGGTGACCATGACGTCGCACCAGACCGCCCAGACCATGAAGCCCGCGACCGCGGCGAAGAAGCTGGGTGTGTACCTCGAGGCCACCCCCGCCGAATTCCAGGAGGGTGTCGTCTCGCGCACCGAGCTGAGCACCCTGCAGGCCGAGCCGCCCGAGTGGCTGCAGGAGCTGCGCCGCAACGGCCCGCACCCCCGGCCGGTCGTCGCGTCCAAGCTCGGTGTCTCCATCGCCGGTCTCGCGCGCGGCGGGGTCACCGAGGCCCTCACCACGGAGCAGATCGACGCGCTGAAGACGGACAACCCGGAGTGGCTGCAGAAGGAGCGCGCCACCCAGGCCGAGGTCCGCAAGGAAACGGTACGCATCAAGGAGAAGAACGCGGCCGAGCAGGAGCGCCGCTCGCGTTCCTGAACATCGCCCTGATTCGAGCCCCCGGCCCCTGACACGATCAGCCGGGGGCTCAGTCATGCGCGGCCGCCCTGGTCAGCGGCGCGCGGGCCGCGCGCCCGCCTGGATGCCCGGACCCCGTGCCGGGCGCGGCCAGGGCCCCTGCGATCCTGATGGCGTGGTCCTCACCCCCGCCGTCCCGGAACCGATAACCGCCGATCCGCCCGCCGCCTCCTCCACCGAGAACCCGCTGCTGACGCAGTCGTGGCTGGACCTGGCCTTCGTGCACTGGGCCGTGGACCCCGCGGACGTGGCGCCCCTCCTCCCGGCCGGGACGGTTCCCGATCTGCACGACGGGGCGACCTACGTGGGCCTCGTCGCGTTCCGCATGCACCGGGTCGGCTGGTTCCGGCTGCCCGGCATCCCCTATCTGGGTACGTTTCCCGAGACCAATGTGCGCCTCTACTCGGTGGACGCCCACGGCCGCCGCGGGGTCGTCTTCCGCTCCCTGGATGCCTCGCGCCTGATTCCGGTGGCCGTCGCGCGCGGTGCCTTCCGGCTGCCGTACCAGTGGTCGCGGATGAGTATCCGGCACAGCGGCGACACCGTCACGTACACCAGTGCCAGGCGCTGGCCGGGGCCGCGCGGCGCGCACAGCCGGATCGCGGTGCGGGTGGGCGAGCGGGTCGAGGAGCCCACCGATTTCGAGCATTTCCTGACGGCCCGGTGGGGCATGCACAACACGTTCTTCGGGCGGCAGATGTTCCTGCCGAACGCGCATCCGCGCTGGCCGCTGCACCGGGCGGACCTGATCGAGTGCGACGAGGACCTGGTGACGGCCGCGGGGTTGCCACGGCCGGCCGGGGAGCCGGTGAGCGTGCTGTATTCGCCGGGCGTTCCGGTCCGTTTCGGGCGGCCGGCCAGGCCCGGCGGCATCCCGACTCCCTGACGGGCGGCGCCGGGCGTACAGCTGCCTCGGTACGCCTCACAGCGAGGTCGGCACGACGAACAGGCCCCAGGTGACGAGTGGGCCGATGACGGCGATGCCGAGTCCCCAGGCCATGAGACGGCGGAAGACGAAGTCGCGTTGGTCGGCCGGGGTGTTGGCGGTCACCAGGGCGCCACTGGTGGAGAACGGCGAGGCGTCCACCACGGACGCGGAGATGGCCAGTGCGGTGATGAGTCCGACGGCTCCGACCTCGCCGGCCAGCAGGAAGGGCACGGCCAGCGGGATCAGGGCGCCGAGCATGCCGGTGGTCGAGGCGAAGGCGGAGACCAGGGCGCCGATGAGGCAGATCAGCAGGGCGCCGACGAGGGGCGCCTGGATGGAGGCGACCTGCTTGCCGAGGTAGTCGATGGTGCCCATGCGCTCCATCTGGCTGACGTAGGTGACGATGCCGCAGACCAGGAGCACGGTGGACCACGCGCACCGGTCCACGGCGCCGGTGACCGACTTCGGTGAGACGAGGGAGAGGACGACGGTGATGGTGAGCGCCATGAGGCCGACGTCGAGGTCGAAGAAGAGCGCTCCGGCGACGAGGCCGAGCAGTCCGAGGAGGGTGAGCGCGCGCGGGCCGTCGAGTTTGAGGGGTTCCTCGGGAGCGGCCGTGGAGGTGGTGACGGTTGCGGTGGTTGCGGTGGTTGCGGCGGCGAGGGTGCGCCGGGGTGCCCCGCCCGACCCGTCCGACCCGCCCGCCTCGACCAGCTCGCCCCGCTCGCCGCCGGGCGGCGGAGGACCGTCGCGCCGCTCGCTGCCGCCGCTCCCCCCACCGCCGCCGCTGTACGTCTGTGCGCGTTGCCCGAGCAATTTCCGTCCGCCGAAGGCGAAGAAGACGATGACGCAGAGCATCACGTTGAACAGGAACGAGGCGGTGAACAGCAGGGCGGGGTTGCCCGGCAGGTGGTTCCGCTCGACCACATTGTTGGTGATGCTGCCGAACACGCCGATCGGCGAGAAGCCTCCCGCGCTGGCTCCGTTGGCGATGAGCAGGCCCATGAGCACGGGGTTGATGCCGTAGGCGGCGGCGAAGCCGAGGCCGATGGGGGCGACGATGCCGACCGCTGCCGGGGTGACCGCGCCGACCGCTGTGAGCAGGGCGGTGACGAGGAACATGACCCAGGGATCAGGGCGATGCGGCCGTGCACGGCTTTGACCGCCGCGTTGACGAGCCAGTCCACGGTGCCGTTGTTCTTCGCTACGGCGAACAGAAGTGTGACGCCGACCAGGACGACGAACAGGTCGCCGGGGAAGCCGGAGAAGAGGTCGTCCGTCGATTCGTCCGCCACGGTGGAGCCGACGACGAAGGCGGCCACGAGGGCCAGTGCGCCCAGGTGGACGGCGGAGAAGGTGGCGATGGTGAAGACAAGGACCAGGGCGATGATGGAGATGACTTGATCTGACACGAGGGCTCCCTTGCCGTCGGCCGATGGTCATGTCGCGGTGCGCCGGGACGTGTGTCGAGGGGTGCGCGCGGCGCCGGGGAGTGCGCGGTACATGAGGGTGCGCACAGACGTCTCCCCGGGACCGAAGGACCCCAGGGGAGATGATTAATTCCGCCTGACGGAATTTAGCTTTCGCAATGGGGAGTATTGAAGCGGGCTTCGCGGGGCGTCAAGGGGCGTGCCCGAATGCGTTGCGCGGGCCCGGTCCGCTAGCTCCCGGCCGCGGACCCGCCCGCAGGACCGTCCGCGCCGCCCTGTCGGGGATGCCCCAGAGCCGCGCTGACCTGCCGCGCCGTCTCGCTCACCAGCGCGCCGTACTCGGCGCTCGCCTCGGGTGTCATCCGGCTCGTCGGCATGTTGACGCTGATGCTCGCGACCGGCGCCCCCGACTCGTCCCACACGGCGGCGGCGACCGCGGACACGTCGTCGCGCCATTCCCCGCCGTTGGTGGCGTATCCCCGCTCCCTGATCCGCGCGAGTTCGGCAAGGAGCCGTTCCCGGTCCGTGATGGTCGAGCCGGTGAATCCCTCCAGGCCCAGGTCCAGTTGACGCTCGATGGTCTCCCGGGAGCTCGCCGCGAGAACCGCCTTGCCGTTCGCGGAGGCGTGGATGGGCAGTTGAGTGCCGAGGGCCAAGATGATCCGTACCGGCTTGGAGGTCTCCAGGCGCTCGATGAGCACCACCCGGTCGCCGTCCGGGACGGTCAGGTGAACCGTCTCGTCGATGCGCCGCCGCAGCTCTTCCATCAGCGGCACGGCGACGTCGCGCAGGCTCAGCTCCCCCGTCGCGCGGCGCCCGACCTGCAACGCCTTGGTGGTCACGACCCAGCGGGTGACCTCTCCCCCGGCCGGGCGGATCCAGCCCGCCTCGTGCAGCGTGCGCAGGGCGCGCTGCGCCGAGCTCTTGGGCAGTTCCAGGCTGCGGGCCAGGTCCGCGACCCCGACCGGCTGGCGCGCCGCGACCTCTTCGAGCACCCGAAGTGCGTTGAGAACGCTCTGCATCCGTTGACTCCCCACGCGGTCGGCCCTACGCTCCCTGTGCCACTTTACGACACACCGTGCCACAATGCGGCACGCTTCTCAAGGGAGTTGGCCACAGTGACCTACCGATCCGGGCGGCACTTCCTGCAGATACCGGGCCCCACCAACGTTCCCGACCAGGTCCTCCGCGCCATATCGGCACCGACCATCGACCACCGGGGACCCGAATTCGCCGCTCTGACCACGGAGTTGCTCGACGCGCTGAAACCGGTCTTCGGCACCACCGGCCCCGTCGTGGTCTTCCCCGGCTCCGGCACCGGCGCCTGGGAAGCGGCCCTGGTCAACACACTCAGCACCGGCGACCGGGTGCTGCACGTGGAGACCGGCCACTTCGCCACGCTCTGGCAGCAGATGGCCGCCGGCCTCGGTCTCCTGGTCGACTTCGTGCCCGGCGACTGGCGCCACGGCGCATCGCCCGAGGCCATCGCCGATCACCTCACGGCCGACAGCGCTCGTACGATCAAGGCCGTCTGCGTGGTGCACAACGAGACGTCGACCGGCGTGACCAGCCGGATTCCCGAGATCCGACGGGCGATGGACGCCACGGGACACCCGGCGCTGCTGCTCGTCGACACCATCTCCTCGCTGGGTTCGATCGACTACCGGCACGACGAATGGGGCGTCGACGTCACGATCGCCGGATCCCAGAAGGGGCTGATGCTCCCGCCGGGGCTCGGTTTCAACGCGGTGAGCGAGAAGGCCCTCGCCGCCTCCCGCACCGCGCGGCTGCGCAAGTCCTACTGGGACTGGCAGCCCTACATCGAGGCCAACCGGCGCGGCTTCTTCCCCTACACCCCCGCCACCAACCTGCTCTACGGTCTCGCCGAAGCGCTGCGGATGCTGCAGGCGGAGGGGCTGCCCGCGGTCTTCGCGCGGCACGAGCGGCATGCGGCCGCGACCCGGGCGGCCGTGCGCGGCTGGGGACTTGAGGTGCTGTGCGCCGACGAACGCGAGCACTCGTCCTCGCTGACGGCGGTGCTCCTGCCCGATGACCAGGACGCCGACAAGGTACGGAAGATCATCCTTGAGCGGTTCGACATGTCCCTGGGCGCGGGCCTCGGCAGGCTCGCCGGACGCGTGTTCCGCATCGGCCACCTCGGGCACCTGGGCGATCTGACGCTGGCGGGCACGCTCGCCGGAGTGCAGATGGGCCTGCAACTGGCCGGGGTGCGCATCGACCCCGGCGGCCTCGCCGAAGCCCTGGACGTCCTGCGCGCCGAGTGACGGCGGGCCCGCGCCCGTCGAACTCCCCATCTTGCCGAGGAGGCTGCCGAGCATGACCGTCACCGAGGGCGAGAGCCCCGCGCACGAAAACGCCGAGAGCCGGGATCAGGCCCGCGCTCTCGAGCAGGACCTGGCCAGGGATCTAGACGGCGAGGTCCAGTTCGACGACTACACCCGGCACCTGTTCGCCAGGGACGCGAGCATGTACGCCATCACGCCGATGGGTGTGGTCTTTCCCCGGCACGCCGACGACGTCGCCGCGGCGGTCGCGGCGGCGGCCGCCCACCGGGTGCCCGTCGTACCGCGCGGGGCCGGCACCAGCCTGGCGGGCCAGACCGTGGGGCCCGGTCTGGTCCTGGATCTGTCCCGGCACATGAACCGCATCGTGGAACTCGATGAAGGCAGCGCTACGGCCCTGGTCGAGGCCGGTGTCGTACAGGACCAGCTCAATCGGGCCGCGAGCCCGTGGGGGCTGATGTTCGGCCCGGACACCTCGACCAGCAACCGCGCCACCATCGGCGGGATGATCGGCAACAACTCGGCGGGCAGCGGGTCGGTGCGCTACGGCATGACCATCGACCACGTCCGCGAACTCGACGTGGTGCTCGCCGAGGGCAGCCGGGCGGCCTTCGGCCGGGTCGACGAGGCCGAACGCGCCCGCCGCGCCGGGCAGCCGACGCTCGAGGGCGCCCTCTACCGGGAGCTCCCCGAGATCGTCCGGGCCAATGCCGCGGCCATCGCCGAGGGCTTCCCCGAACACTGGCGCCGCGCCTGCGGCTACCGCCTGGACCGCCTCGCACGCGAGGACGCCTCCTTCGACCTGGCCAAGTTCGTCGTCGGCTCGGAGGGGACCCTGGCCGTCGCCACCACCGCCCTCGTCGACCTGGTGCCCAAGCCGAGCCGCACCGTGATCGCCGTGGGCCACTTCACCTCCGTGGCGGGAGCCATCGCCGGCACCCAGGACGCGCTGGCCTGCGATCCGGCCGCCGTGGAGCTGATGGACCGTACGATCCTCGACCTGTCCCGGCGCAAGATCGAGTACGCGGCGCTCGGCGACATCCTCGAAGGGCAACCCGAAGCCCTGCTCTTCGTCTCCTTCACCGGCGACGACGAAGCCGAACTCCTTGAGCGCATGCGCCGGCTCACCCAGCTCTGGTCCCGCCACGGGCACGGCTACCACACCCTCCAGGCGATCACCCCGGCCCAGCAGTCGTCCCTCCTGAAGGTCCGCAAGGCCGGGCTCGGCCTGCTGATGGCCGCCAGCGAGGGCACCAAGCGCCCGCTGGCCTTCGTCGAGGACACCGCGGTCGACCCGGTGCATCTGGCCGACTACACCCGCAGGTTCAAGGACGTCCTGGACCGCCACGGGATGACGGCCGGGTTCTACGGCCACTGCTCGGTGGGCTGTCTGCACATCCGGCCCTATCTCGACCTCACCGATCCGGCGGACGTCGGCCGGATGCGCGCGGTCGCCCGCGAGGTCAAGGACCTGGTCGCCGAGTACGGCGGTGTCAACTCCAGCGAGCACGGCGACGGTCTGGCCCGCAGCGAGTTCAACCGGGAGATCTTCGGCGAGCAGCTGTACGAGGCGATGCGCCAGGTCAAGCGGCTCTTCGACCCCGACGGCGTCCTGAACCCCGGCAAGATCGTGGACGCGGCGCCGATGACGGAGAACCTGCGCGACGCGGCGCTGCCGCCCGCCGAACCGCTGCGCACCCGCCTTTCCTTCGAAGTCGTGGGCGGGGGCGGCATGCGGGCCGCGGCCGACCGGTGCATGAACATCGGCCTGTGCCGCAAGTCCGGCAACGGCGCCATGTGCCCCTCGTACATGGCCACCCGCAAGGAGGAGGACTCCACCCGCGGCCGGGCGGGCGCCCTGGTCAAGGCGCTGTCCGAGCCCGACCCGAAGGCCGCGCTCGGGGACGAGCGGCTGCACGAGATCCTCGACCTGTGCCTGATGTGCAAGGCGTGCAAGAGCGAATGCCCGCTCGGCGTCGACATGGCCACGCTCAAGAGCGAGACCCTCTCGCACTACCACGACACCCATGGCGTGCCGCTGCGCTCCCGCCTGTTCGGTGCCATCCGGCTCCTGAACCGCCTGGGCTCGGCGACCGCCCCGCTGTCCAATCTGCCCGGGCGCATCGCCCCGGTGCGCCGCCTCATGGACCGCCTGGCCGGCATCGCCCCGCAGCGGCCGCTGCCGGTGTTCGTGCGCCGCAATCTGCTGCGCTGGTTCCGGCGCAGGACGCCCGGCGGGCACCCGGTCACCCGGGGCACCGTCACCTATCTGGCCGACTCCTTCACCACGTACACCGAGCCGGGCATCGGCCGGGCGGCCATCGAGCTGATGGAGCGGGCGGGGTGGCAGGTGCGCCTGGAGAGCGGGGGCTGCTGCGGTCGCTCCAGTCTCTCCAAGGGCCTGGTCGACGACGCGAAGAACAAGGCGCGCCGACTGGCCCGCACTCTGCGGGAGTCGACCGAACCCGGCTCACCGATCGTGGGCTGCGAGCCCTCGTGTCTGATGACGCTGCGCGACGAACACCGGGCGCTGCTGCCGGACGACACCGCCGTCAAGGACGTCGCCGGACGGGTCCGCCAGGTCGAGGAGCTGCTCGTGGAGGCCATCGACGACGGGCGGCTGCGGCTGCGCGAGAACTCCTGGCTCGCCGGGCGCAAGCTGCTCTACCACGGGCACTGCCACCAGAAGGCGGAGGTGGGCACGGCCGCGACCGTCGCGCTCCTCAAGAGGATCCCCGGTGTGTCGGTGTCCGAACTGGACGCCGGGTGCTGCGGGATGGCCGGTTCCTTCGGCTTCGAGTCCGAGCACTACGAGGTGTCGATGACGGTCGGCGAGGACCGTCTGTTCCCCGCGATCGAGGCGGAGGACGGCGACACGGTCGTGGTCGCCACGGGCGTCTCCTGCCGCCAGCAGATCTTCCACGGGACCGAGCGCGACGCCTGGCATCCCGTGCAGCTGCTGCAAGAGGCGGTGGAACCGGCCTGAGCCCGCGAGCGGCCGTGGTGCGCGAGAACCCCGGCCGCCCTTGCACACGGTCAGATC
>NZ_JBSGSG010000065.1:0-56325 GCF_053606765.1 Streptomyces sp. NPDC055189 | reverse complement strand
ACCGGGTTCCCGCCCCTCCTCTGTTGTCTGCCGTGCGGCCGTCTACCGGGGAGCTGTCTACGGCTCGAACTTGTAGCCCAGGCCCCGCACCGTCACCAGGTAGCGCGGCGCCCCCGGGTCCGGTTCGATCTTGGCGCGCAGGCGCTTGACGTGGACGTCGAGGGTCTTGGTGTCGCCCACGTAGTCCGCGCCCCAGACGCGGTCGATGAGCTGCATGCGGGTCAGGACGCGGCCCGCGTTGCGCAGCAGCATCTCCAGGAGGTCGAACTCCTTCAGGGGGAGGTCGACCTTGGAGCCGGAGACCGTGACGACGTGGCGGTCCACGTCCATCCGGACCGGGCCCGCCTCCAGGGCCTGCGGGGCGACCTCCTCCGGCTCTCCGCGGCGGCGCAGGACCGCGCGGATGCGGGCCACCAGTTCGCGCGAGGAGAAGGGCTTGGTCACGTAGTCGTCGGCTCCTATTTCCAGGCCGACCACCTTGTCGATCTCGCTGTCCTTGGCGGTGACCATGATCACCGGGACGTTGGAGCGGCTGCGCAGCTGGCGGCAGACCTCCGTGCCGGGCAGGCCCGGCAGCATCAGGTCGAGCAGGACGAGGTCGGCGCCGTTGCGCTCGAACTCGTCGAGTCCGTCCGGGCCGGTGGCCGCTATGGCGACCTCGAAGCCCTCCTTGCGGAGCATGTAGGACAGGGCGTCGCTGAAGGATTCCTCGTCCTCGACGACGAGCACTCGGGTCACGGAAGGACCTCCGGGGCAGGAATGGGTTCGTACGAAGTGGTCTCGTCGGGCCGTGCGGTGTCGGCTTCGCTGCCGTCTCCGCCGTGACCGGATCCGCGGTCGCGGGTCGCGGCTGCCTCGGGCAGCCGCAGGGTGAAGGTGGAGCCCTGTCCCTCGGAGCTCCACACGGTGACCTCCCCGCCGTGCGAGGCGGCCACGTGTTTGACGATGGCGAGGCCGAGGCCCGTGCCGCCGGTGGCCCTGGAGCGGGCCGGGTCGACTCGGTAGAAGCGCTCGAAGATGCGCTCCTTGTCCTTGTCGGATATGCCGATCCCCTGGTCGGTGACGGCCACCTCGATGAGTCCCCCAGTGCCGAAAGCCTGGGAGGTGCCCCCACCCCCCGGCGCGTTGACCCGGCGGGCGGCGATGCCCACCCGGGTGCGCGCTGGCGAGTAGTTCACGGCGTTCTCGACGAGATTGCCGAGCGCCGCGGCTAGCTGGCCGCGGTTGCCCCATATCTGCAGGTCGGCGGTGCCGCCCGCGGCCATGGTGATCTGTTTGTGGGAGGCCTGGTGACGGCTGCGGTCGATCGCCTCCGCCACCAGTTCGTCGACACGGACGGGTTCGGCGTCCTCCAGGGGATCGTCGTTCTGGACCCTGGAGAGGTCGATGAGTTCCTGCACGAGGCTGGTCAGGCGGGTCGCCTCGATCTGCATGCGGCCCGCGAAGCGTTCGACGGCCTCGGGGTCGTCCGAGGCGTCCATGACGGCCTCGGAGAGAAGGGAGAGTGCCCCTACCGGGGTCTTGAGCTCGTGGCTCACGTTCGCGACGAAGTCGCGTCGTACGGCTTCGATGCGGCGGGCCTCCGTGAGGTCCTCCACCAGGAGCAGGACCAGGCGGGAGCCGAGGGGGGCCACGCGTGCGGAGACGGCCAGGGCCTCGCCCCGGCCGGTGCCGCGTCGCGGCAGATCCAGCTCGACCTGCCGTATCTCGCCGTCGCGGCGGGTGTCGCGCGCCATCTGGAGCATGGGCTCGACGGCGAGCTTGCCGCCGCGGACCAGTCCGAGGGCGTACGCGGCCGAGCTGGCCTTCACCACGCTGTCCGCCTCGTCGAGGACGACGGCGGATGAGCGCAGCACGGAGAGAACCGTGTCGACGCCCGGCGGCAGTACGGGGTCTGTGTGCAGGGAGGTCCGGGTGGGGCGTTTCAGGTCGCGCTCGCTCCAGCGGAACGCCAGCATGGCGATGACACCGGTGCACACCCCGGCGATCGCTGCCGCTGCGGCGACCGCCGCGTTCACGTCCATGCCTCCAGGTTATGCGCCTGGTGAGCATCAGCCCCAGCCATCAGGGGGCCCGCTCGAACACTCGTCGCCCAGAGTTCACCGAGGGGACGGTGATGGTTCACTTCCGCCGAACGGGTTACTCCGGCCCGCGCGGGGCCGGCTCCCCGGCGCGCACCACGCGTCGCCCATAGTTCACCTCGGTGACAGGGACGGTTCATTCGGGATGCCGGAAACGGACGCGTCGGAGCCGCACCGTGGGAGCGTGGGGGTCAGCCCCCGGGACGCACTAGAGAGGGACATCCACATGCGGGACGCGTACCACGAGGAACTTGACTCGATCGGCGAAGGCCTGGTCGAGATGGCCCGCCTCGTCGGGTCCGCGATCGGGCGCGCCACCACGGCCATGCTCGACGCCGACCTGAAGATGGCCGAGAGTGTGATCGCCGCTGACCAGAAGGTCGACGATCTCCAGCACGACCTGGAGGCGCGCGCGATAGCCCTGCTCGCGCGGCAGCAGCCGGTCGCCACCGACCTGCGCATCGTCGTCACCTCGCTGCGGATGAGCGCCGACCTGGAGCGCTCCGGTGACCTGGCCCAGCACGTCGCCAAGCTGACCCGGCTGCGCTTCCCGGCGTCGGCCGTGCCGCAGGATCTGCACGCGACGATCCTGGAGATGGGGCAGCTCGCGCAGCGCCTCATGGCCAAGGCGGCGGAAGTCATCATCACCAAGGACGTCGACCTCGCGCTCCAGCTGGAGCAGGACGACGACGAGATGGACCTGCTGCACCGCACGCTCTTCCAGCACCTGATGGACGACCGCTGGAAGCACGGCATCGAGACGGCCGTGGACGTGACGCTGCTCGGCCGCTACTACGAGCGTTTCGCCGATCACGCGGTCTCGGTGGCGAAGAGGGTCGTCTACCTGGTCACGGGCGAGCACGCGGACGAGATGCAGCCGACGGGGACGCCGGTGGAGGGCGCCTGAGCTTTTGAGGTGCGATGCGTATAAGGGGTGGGCCCGCACTGACTGTGCGGGCCCACCCCTTTGTGCTCGGTGGCTCTGTGGCGTGTCAGCCGCAGCCGCCGCCGCACTGGCACGTTCCGCCCGACTGGCAGCCGCAGCTGCAGCCCGAGCCGCAGCCGCAGGCGCCGAGGAGCACGAGCGCGGGCAGGCCGGGCGTATCGACCGGCTGCTCGGGGACGGTTTCGCTGATGCGGGACTCGGCCATGGGTCTCCTCCTCGATGGCGTACTGCCTGATGCCCGTTCCATGCCCACTGGGGAGGGGCGCACCAACGGCGCACACGCGCGCGGGTGTTGCTGGGCGGGGAGCGGCGGCGGTCGCTACGCGCGGGCGGGGAGATCGGCGGGCTCGCCGGGGGCGGGAGCGCCGGGGGTGGGAGCGACCGGCACGGCAACCGCGCCCACCGTTACCTCCTCCGCGGGCAGCCCCCGCATAAGCGACCAGTAGCCGAGAGCGGCGACCGTTCCGATGACCGCGCAGGTGCCCCAGAGCCACTGGGCGCCGAAGCGGTCGATGACGAAGCCGGACATCAGCGGGGCCACGAGCGCGGCGACGGCCCAGGACAGGGTGTACATGCCCTGGTAGCGGCCCCTGCCGTGAGTCGGCGAGAGGCGTACGACGAGGCCGGTCTGCGTGGGGGCGTTGACGATCTCGGCCAGGGTCCATACGCACACGGTGAGGGCGAATACGCCGATGGACCCGGCGAAGGCGGTGAGGCCGAAGCCGTAACCGGCGAGCAGCGCGGAGACGACCAACAGTCGCTGCGGATCCCGGTGTTCGATGAAGCGGGTGACCGGGATCTGCAGGGCGACGATCAGTACGCCGTTGACGGCGATGGCCATCCCGTAGTCGGCGGGCGTGAACCCGGCCTCGCCCATCGCGACGGGCAGCCCCACGGAGCCCTGCATGAAGATCAGCGCGACGAGGAACGAAAGCCCCACCACGCCCATGAAGCGCCCGTCACGCAGAACAGTCCCGAGCCCGACGTCCGGCTCCGACTCCTTCTCCAGGGCGGTCCGCACGGGCCGTGACTCCGGCAGCTTCGCGAAGACGACGACGGCGCAGACCATGGTCATCACGGCTTCGATGAGGAACCCGGCGAGATAGCTGAACTCGGCGATGAAACCGGCTCCGGCGGACGAGATCGCGAACCCGAGGTTGATGGCCCAGTAGTTGAGCGAGAAGGCCCGCACCCGGTCCTCGGGGCGGACGATGTCGGCCATCATCGCCTGGACGGCGGGCCGGGACGCGTTGCTCGCCATGCCGACGAGGAAGGCGACGGCGGCGATGGCCAGGGGGTCCTTCATGAAGCCGAGCAGCACGACGCTCAGGGCGGTGGAGGCCTGGGCGATGAGCAGGGTGGGCCGCCGCCCGAGCCGGTCGGTCATCACGCCCGCGCCGAGCGAGGAGACGACGCCGCCGAGGCCGTGCAGCGCGGCGACGAGACCGGCGTAGGTGGCGGAGTAGCCGCGGTCGAGGGTGAGGTAGAGCGCCATGAAGGTGGCGACGAAGGCGCCGAGGCGGTTGACGAGGGTGCTGGTCCACAGCCACCAGAACTCGCGGGGAAGACCGGAGACGGACTCCTTGGCGGCACGTCTCAGGGCGGCGAGTGGCATGCGGATTCCCCCACTGGATCAAGCAGAAATGTAAGCGTCTCTAGCGACGACCGAACATTACGACCAGCAGGCCGGGAAGAGCCACTGGATTAGCAGAACCCGTCAACTGACGCCCGGCTCCCCGCCCCGCCGCCGCCCCTCCCCTCGCCCCGCTGTCCGGGCTACGGGCGGACGCGCGGGGCACCCGGCGGTTCGATTACGCTCAGGGGCATGGCCGACGCACCGTACAAGCTGATCCTCCTCCGTCACGGCGAGAGCGAGTGGAACGCGAAGAACCTGTTCACCGGCTGGGTGGACGTCAATCTCAACGAGAAGGGCGAGAAGGAGGCGGTCCGCGGCGGTGAGCTGCTCAAGGACGCCGGCCTGCTGCCCGACGTGGTCCACACGTCACTCCAGAAGCGCGCGATCCGCACCGCGCAGCTGTCCCTCGAAGCGGCCGACCGCCACTGGATCCCGGTCCACCGCAGCTGGCGCCTGAACGAGCGGCACTACGGCGCGCTCCAGGGCAAGGACAAGGCGCAGACGCTCGCCGAGTTCGGCGAGGAGCAGTTCATGCTCTGGCGCCGCTCGTACGACACCCCGCCGCCGGCGCTCGACCGCGACGCGGAGTACTCGCAGTTCGAGGACCCGCGCTACGCGACGCTCCCGCCCGAGCTGCGCCCCCAGACGGAGTGCCTCAAGGACGTCGTCGTCCGCATGCTCCCGTACTGGTTCGACGGCATCGTCCCCGACCTCCTGACCGGCAAGACGGTCCTGGTCGCGGCCCACGGCAACTCGCTGCGCGCCCTGGTCAAGCACCTGGACGGCATCTCGGACGAGGACATCGCGGGCCTGAACATCCCGACGGGCATCCCGCTGGCGTACGAACTGGACGCGGACTTCAAGCCCGTGAAGGCCGGGGGCACGTACCTCGACCCCGATGCGGCGAAGGCTGCGATCGAGGCGGTCAAGAACCAGGGCAAGAAGAAGTAAGCCCGGGTCAGCCCACCGCTTTAAGCCCTCTACCTGCGAATTCTTCGCCGGTAGGGGGCTTTTTGCTGTCCGGGTGCCGTGGTTGGGGGTAGCCAGGTGCGTCACTTAGTGACACGATGTCATCAAGTGATGCACCGGGCATCGCCTCGCCACCAGACGAATCGGGAGAACCGACCACCATGAAGAGCAAGAACTTGAGCTTCCTGGAGACGAAGTCCGACGCGCAGGCAGTGCAGGCGGGACAGGCAGTGCAGGCGGGGCAGGAAGGACAGACCCTGCAGTTGGGGCAGGCGGCGCAGGCAGGGCAGGCGGCGGCCCCGCAGCGGCCCTCGGTCCTCGATCAGGCGGGCGGCACCAAGGGAGTCGTGTACTCGGCCCTGCCCGTCCTTGCCTTCGTCATCACCCACAACTTCCGCGGGATCAAGGCGTCGCTCATCGCCGCCGTCGCCGTCGCGGTGGCCATCGGCATCGAGCGGCTGGTGCGCAAGGAGTCGGTGCAGCCCGCGATCGGCGGCGTGTTCGGCGTCGCGATCGCCGCCGGCATCGTCTGGTTCACCGGCTCCGCCAAGGACTACTTCCTCATCGGAATCTGGGCGAGCCTGGCCGGCGCCGTCCTCTTCCTCCTCTCCGTCCTGGTGCGGTGGCCGCTGGCCGGCGTGATCTGGAACGTGGCCACCGGCAAGGGCAACATCTGGCGCGCGGACAAGCGCTCGCGGCTCTACTACGACGTCGCCACTCTGGTCCTCGCCACCGTCTTCGGCGCCCGTTTCGCCGTCCAGCAGTACTTCTACGCGACCGACCAGGTCGGTTCGCTCGGCTTCGCCAAGATCGCCATGGGCTTCCCGCTGCTCGCCCTGGCCCTCCTCGTGGTCGCCTGGGCCGCCCGGCGTTCGAACAAGCGCCTTGCGGAGATCGGCCTGCTGCCCGCCAAGGGCGCCTGACCGCCCCCGGACGTACGGCATGAACGCGGAACGCGGAACGCGAGCGGAGGCAGGAAATGAAGGAGCAGCGCCGTGAACGGCTGCGCCTGGAGATCTCCCGGGAGGCGTCCCGCCTGTTCTGGGAGCAGGGCGTCGACGCCACCAGCGGCGACCAGATCGCCGGGGCGGTGGGCCTGTCCACCCGCACCATCTGGCGCCACTTCCGCAGCAAGGAGAGCTGCGCCGAACCCATCGTGACGCGAGGCGTCGAATGGGAGATGCGCACGCTGCGCGGCTGGCCCGCGGACCTCTCGCTCGAGGAGCACTTCAGGACGGAGGCGAGCCGGTTCCGCCGCGAGGCCGACGCCGTCGAGCTCGCCGACAACGCGCTCGCGGTGCGGATGATCCGCCTCGCCGATACGGAACCGCCGCTGCGTACCGCCTGGTTGATGGCCTGCGACCAGGTGGAGCGCGAGATGGCCGAAATCATCGCGAAGCGCCTCGGGCTCCCGGCCGAAGACCTCCAGGTACGCCTGCACGCCGCGGCGGCCTCCGCCGCCGTCCGCATACTCAACGAGTACATCGGCGCGGCCCTCCTCGACGGCGCCGACCCCGCCGAGTTCGCGGACACCCCGGAACGCCTGGCATCCGCGGTCCGCGTGGCCACGGGCGGGGCCGTGGGAGACCCGGTCACCGCCTGAGCTCGCCGCGCCCGGCGCCCGAACGGTCAGGGAGTAGTGCCCACGTTCGAGATGCCCTGCGCGACGTCACCCACGGCGTCCACGATTCCGTGCCCGAAGGCGGTCGGGGCGATGAGCACCCCGAATACCAGGACCACGGCCATGGTCATGCCCGTGTTGAATCGGCTCCGGGCCAGAGGGCGTCTGCGCCACAGCAAGAAGATGATGACGGCCAGCAGGACCGCGAGATCGATCGTCAGCACCACTTGGCAACCCCCCACCACGCACCAAAGCCCCCGCTTCCCTGTCCTCCTATGTAGCTCGAACCACGTGGTGCAGTCACGCAGTTACCCACGGTTGGCGACATACCGTGCATCTTGGCTGGATCAGCCTGTGCCGGATGGATATGCCAGGAGACCCCCGGTGCGTGCGATCCGGGGGTCTCCTCCTGTTCTCACCTACTCGTTCAGCCGCAGCCCGAGACCTCTCTGCGCCTCGTACAGATTCCGTGGCCGCACCACGCCAGTGGTCCCGTAGAGCTCGATACGGGAGTGCAGGTCTCCGGAGAAGTCCGGTACGTCGATCTGGTCGAACTCTCGGACCTCGTTGATGCCTACCGTGGCGCTGTACGGAGCCAGTCCGTCGATCTTCGTCAGGCCCGCACGCTGGTTGGTGACCCGGATGTTCCAGTGGGTGAAGCGGGCACCGAAGAGCGGGCCCGCGCTCGCGTCTCCGCCGTGGCGGCCGTTGTTGTTGATCGTGATGTCCGTGCGCACGTTCGCGAAGGGCATCCCCCTGTGGCTGTCGAACGTGCCCATCTCCATCACGCCTCGCGACCAGACGTTGTAGGAGGACAGGCCCTCCACGTTGATGCCGTGAAGTTGGGTGCCGGAAGGCGCCGGGCCCGTGCGCTCGTCGATCCTGAAGTCCTCCACGAGGTTGTCGTGCGAGCCCTCGCGGCAGAAGTACGGGTGGTGCGCTCCCCTGCCCGCCACGCGCGTGCGGCGCACAGTGCAGGCCGACGCGCTCACCAGGCCGAAGCCGTTGTCCACGTGGCGCACCACGATGTCGTCCGCCCAGCAGTCGTACGCGCACTGGAACGTGACCCCGTTGTACCCCTTGTCCAGCAGGTGCGGGGATTGCGGGGTCTCCACCGCCTCCAGCGTGAGGGCCTCGACTCCCGCTCCCGTCAGTGCTTTCGCGTGCGTCGTCAGGCGCGGGTCCCACTCCTCCCGTACGTCCAAGGGGAGGGGGCGTTCGAGCGTGACCGTGCTCTTCTTTACTGAAGTGATCCGTACCGGCCACTCGTACGGGACGTATGACGTGAGCTTTGTCTTGTCGTCCCAGACGTATGCCGCCGGGCCCTCTCCCCCGCCCGCCATGTGCTCCAGGAGCGTGTGGTCCGCGTCGTCGGCCAGGCGCAGCAGTACGAGGTCGCCCTTGTGGAGGCGGGAGGTGTCCCCCACCCGCAAGGTGCGGTCGCCTCGCCTCGCGGGGGCGACGGTGCTCAACGTCTCCCACTCGTCCCGCTTGTTGCCCGTCCAACCCTCGAAAGGCCACGCCTTGGCCTTGATCGCCGCCGTCAGCGACTCGTAACGGGCCTGCGGGCAGAGCCAGATGAGGCCGCCGGCCCAGGACCAGCTGGACTTGTCGCCGCCGTAGCGCGAGCCGTACGGGCCGATCAGTTCCGTGAGGTTCTTCGTCGCGTGGAGGGTGGTGCGGTTGCTGCCCGCGCCCCTGAGGACCACGTTGTCGTGGGCTATGCGGATGACGTCGTCGATGCGGTACTCGCCGGGCGGGACGACGACCGTGCCGCCTCCCCTCGCGCCCGCTTCCGCCAGCGCACGGTTGATCGCGGGGGCCGCGTCCGTCGTGCCGTCCGGCCTCGCTCCGTAGTCCCGTACGTTCGCGACCACCTTGCGGCGCGGGAGGTGACGGGCTCCGGCGAGGGCGCCCGCGCGGGCCACGTAGGGGATCTGGGGGTGCGTGTACGGGGTTGCCGCGAACTCCCGCCACAGGGCGGGGGTTTCGCCGGGGCTCGCCCACGCCGCCCCGCCGGTCGCGACTGCTGCCGCCGCCACCGCTATCGCCCCGCCGAGTACGCCCCGTCTGCTGGGAAGCTCCATGCCCATGCCCGCCGCCTCAATCCATGGATGTGAACGCCATTCATGTCTGCGATGGGCGCGAGCATGCCACGAGCTCCCTGTACGGGGAAGATGTCGTACGGGGACTCTTGGCCTGCGGGACTAGCCCTGCGGCTGGGTCAGATGTGTGAACGCATCCAGGTTCCGCGTGGACTCCCCGCGCGACACCCGCCACGCGTACTCCTTGCGGATCGCCGACGCGAATCCCAACTCAAGGAGCGTGTTGAAGGAGCCGTCCGCGTTCTCCAGGACCGAGCCGAGCAGGCGGTCCAGCTCGTCCGGGGTGACCGCCGAGAGCGGGAGCTTGGCGGTGAGGTAGATGTCGCCGAGGGAGTCGATCGCGTAACTCACCCCGTACAGACGGAGGTTGCGCTCCAGGAGCCAGCGGTGGACCGCGGCGTCGTTCTCGTCGGGGTGGCGGATCACGAACGCCGTCAGGGAGAGGGCGTGCTTGCCGACCCTGAGGGAGAGCGTCGTCGACAGCTTGCGGGTGCCCGGCAGCGTCACCACGTAGGAGCCGCTCTCGGGGCTCTCCCACTGCAGTTCCGCATCGTCCAGCGTCCGCTCGATGATCGAAGTCGCGGCGTCGTCAGCCTGATCAGCCATGATGCGAGCGTACGCGACGCCTGTGCTCGTGCACCGCCGCCGTGTACACGTCCGCCGTGGCGGACGCGGCCGTGTCCCAGCCGAAGGATTGCGCATGCTGGGCCGCCGCCTCGCCCATCTGGTCCACGAGGTGCGGGGTCTCGGCGAAATCGCGCAGCACGCGCGCGTAGTGGGCCGGCTCGTGGCCGTCGATCAGGAAGCCCGTCACCCCGTCGCGCACGGCGACCGGCAGACCGCCCACCGACGCCGCGAGGACCGGGGTGCCCGCCGCCTGGGCCTCGATGGCCACCAGGCCGAAGGACTCGCTGTACGAGGGCATCACCAGGACCGAGGCCGCCCGGAACCAGTCCGCGAGCTGCTCCTGGCCCACCGGCGGCTGGAAGCGGACCACGTCCGCGATGCCCAGCCTGGCGGCGAGCTTCTGCAGCCCCTCCGGCTTCGCGAGGCCGCTGCCGCTCGGGCCGCCCACCACGGGGACGACGATGTTCGAGCGGAGCCGGGGACATCGGTCGAGGAGCTCCGCCACCGCGCGGAGCAGCACGTCCGGTGCCTTCAGGGGCTGGATGCGGCCCGCGAAGAGCGGGACGAGGGCGTTCTGCGGGAGGCCGAGGCGCTGCCGGGCCGCCGCGCGGCCGTCGGCGGGGCGGAAGCGGTCGAGGTTCACGCCGGGGTGGACGACGGCGACCTTGCCCGCGTCCGCCTCGTAGTGGCGTACGAGCTCGTCGGCCTCTTCGGAGGTGTTGGCGATCAGACGATCGGCGGCCCGCACGATCTGCGTCTCGCCGATCACGCGCGCCGCGGGCTCCGGGGTGTCGCCCGCCGCGAGGGCGGCGTTCTTGACCTTCGCCATCGTGTGCATGGCGTGCACGAGGGGCACGCCCCAGCGCTCGGCGGCCAGCCAGCCGACGTGGCCGCTGAGCCAGTAGTGCGAGTGGACCAGGTCGTAGTAGCCGGGGCGGTGGCCCGCCCATGCCTGCATCACGCCGTGCGTGAAGGCGCAGAGCTGGGCGGGCAGCTCTTCCTTCGCCAGGCCCTCGTACGGACCCGCGTCCACGTGGCGCACGAGAACGCCGGGGGCGAGTTCGACGGCGGGCGGCAGCGCACCGGTAGTCGAGCGCGTGAAGATCTCGACCTCGATGTTGATCGCCGCGAGGCGCTTGGCCAGCTCCACGATGTAGACGTTCATGCCGCCCGCGTCGCCCGTGCCGGGCTGGTGCAGCGGGGACGTGTGCACGCTGAGCATGGCGACGCGGCGCGGGCGGCGGTTCCCGCCCGGGAGCCGGAGCCTGCTGGGCGCTGCCGGCGAGCGACGGCCGAGCCTGGTCACGTACTGGCTCACGTGGCGGTCCTCCTGGTGTGCGCGCGGGCATGACTAAGCGGGCATGACTTGATGGAGGGCGTGCACGGTCCTCCAGGGGGTGAACATCGGAAGGCGCAACTCCATTTCCTCTTTGCCAAATCATTACCGGTTGCGTCTCAACCAATGACCTCGCCAATGACCTCGCCGGCAACCTCGGCAACGGCATCACCGGGCTCGACGAGTACCCCCGCCGCTGCGGCGCATACCCTCTGACCATGGCCTCCCGCACCCCTTCCCGCCCCGTGGGAACGGTGACGCGCGGGACCACCAACCCCAACCGGCTGCGCCGCATGGACCGCTGGATCGCCGCCACGCACGGCGCCGAGCTGCGCCGCTGCGCCGATCCCGTCGCCGTCGACCTCGGTTACGGAGCCGCCCCCTGGACGGCAGCCGAATTGCTCGTCCGGCTCCGGGCCGCGGCTCCGCGCGTGCGCGTGGTGGGCGTCGAGATCGATCCGGCGCGGGTCGCGGCCGCGAAGCCGTACGAGAGGGAAGGGCTCTCCTTCCGGCACGGCGGCTTCGAGATCCCGCTGCCGGGCAGGCCCGCGCTGATCCGCGCGGCGAACGTGCTCCGGCAGTACGACGAGGAGCAGGTCGCCGCCGTGTGGGAGCGGCTGTGCGGGCGGCTCGCTCCCGGCGGGCTGCTCGTCGAGGGGACGTGCGACGAGATCGGGCGGCGGCACGTCTGGGTCGCGCTCGGTCCCGATGGCCCGCGCACGGTGACCTTCGCGACCCGCCTCGGCTCCCTGGACCGGCCCTCCGACCTCGCCGAGCGCCTGCCCAAGGCGCTGATCCACCGGAACGTGCCGGGCGAGCCTGTGCACGCGTTCCTGCGCGACTTCGACCGGGCCTGGGCCGCCGCCGCGCCCTACGCCTCGTACGGCGCCCGGCAGCGCTGGATCAGGACGGTGCGGGAACTGGCCGCGGACTGGCCCGTGCTCGGCAGGGAAGCGCGGTGGCGGCAGGGCGAAGTGACGGTGCGGTGGGAGGCGCTGGCGCCGCGCCAGGGGTGAGATCGCGGGGTGCGGGGAGCTCGGTTCGCGGGGTGCGGGCAGAGCGGTCCACAGGGCGCGGGGAGCGCGGCCCGCGGGTGGTGAGGGTGAAATCGCGGGGTGCCTACGGGTGAATTCGCGAGGTGGGGGCGGGTGAACTCCGCGTGCGACGCGCCGGGGAGGGAACGATCTACCGGTGCCGTTCGTCACATGGGGCGGGTGGGGATCGGAGTTGCTGTCGCGCTCTGTCGGATTGCGCGTCGGCATGGCACCATCCCCGAGGCAACCGTATGTTACTGACGGTAAATCAGCTCTTGGGGGAGGCGGACGTGACCGGCAAGCGGAGTTCGACTGTGGCTGGCCTGGCGCTGATCTGCGCGGCAGCGGTGCTGAGCACACCCGCCGTGGCCTACGCGAGCCCGGCGAAGCCAACGCCCGGCAAGACCAAGTCCCTTGAGGACCTGCGCAAAGAGATAGAGAAGCTCTACCACGACGCGGGCGTCGCCACGGACGCCTACAACGCGGCGGAGGAGAAGAGCGAGAAGCAGTCCAAGCAGATCGTGAAGCTCGCCCGCTCCATCACCAAGGGCCAGCAGAAGCTGGACAAGCTCAAGTCCCGCGCGGGCGCCGCCGCCCGCGAGCAGTACCGCAGCGGCGGGGTCTCCTCCGAGGCCCGGCTGATGCTGAGCGAAGACCCCCAGATGTTCCTGGAGAGCGCCGGGCGGATGCGGCAGGGCCACAAGGCCACCAAGGGCATGCTGACCGAGCTGGAGCGGACCCAGGAAGACCTGCGGATATACGCCAAGGACGCCACCGCCCAGTGGAAGAAGCTGGAAGCCAACCGCAAGGCGAAGGCCGCGTCGAAGAAGAAGATCAAGAAGAAGATCGCCGCCGCCGAGGAGATGGAGTCCAAGCTCGAGAAGAAGGAGCTCGAGCGGCTCCGGAAGCTTGAGGAAGAAGCCCAGCTCAAGAAGCAGTCGGCCTGGGTGAGTTCGGGTGTCCTGGAGGACATCAAGGGCAAAGCGAGCGGGCCGGGCAAGAAGGCCATCGAGTTCGCCACCGCCCAGATCGGCAAGCCGTACGTCTGGGGCGCCGAGGGCCCGTCCTCGTACGACTGCTCCGGCCTCACCTCCAAGGCCTGGGCCGCCGCCGGCAAGGGAATTCCGCGTACGTCCCAGGAGCAGTGGAAGCAGCTTCCGCACATCGACATCAAGAACATGCGCCCCGGCGACCTGATCATTTATCACGCCGACGCCAGCCATGTCGGGATGTACGTGGGCGACGGCGCGATCGTGCACGCACCGCGGCCGGGACGCGACGTCACCGTCGCGGGAGCGGGATCGATGCAGATCCTCGGGGTCGTGCGGCCCGACAAGTAGGGGTTCCGGGCTCCACGGGACCCCGCGGAAGGCAGCACGAGCAGCGGTACGGCACAGGGCGGGCGGCCCTGTGCCGTACGTCATGTGACCCACCGCACCCCTCGGACCGCCTCTCAACCCTCCAGGCGTGATGTTCGTCATCCCGGTAGGAACCTGACGTGCCCAATTGCGGTCCTTGTCGCGGCATATGACGGTGGCTGTTTGCCGTGTGCCATTCCAATCGGGCCGCGCCTACCGCTATGGTCCCCGTCGGTGGAGCGTTCGACCGTCGACCCACCGTGCCCTCGGGGGGAGGGAAGGAAACCGAAGCCATGCCCGTACCCATACCGCGGCAGAGAGCGATCCCGGCCGCGGAAGGCGGTCAGGCTCACGCTCTGCCGACGACACCCGCACCCGCGCCCGCACCCCTGCCGGCGCCCGAAGCCGTGCCCACCTCCGTGGATCCCGCTTCCGTGGAGCCCACCTCCGTCGAGCCCACCTCGGTGGAGCCCGTACGCACGCCCGTGTCCAGGGACGCGAACCAGCAGTCGAGCGGACCGGGACTCAGCCTCCTGGTGATCGAGGACGACCCGGTGGGGTCCCTGAGCGTCCCGCAGATGCTCGACTCCGCGGGCAAGCCCATCAGGGTCCGCACCGCCCGCAACCTCACCGAGGCCGAGCGGCTGCTCACCGACGACGTGCACTGCATCCTGCTCGACCTGACCCTGGCGATCCCCGCCGCCACCCCCGAGGAGGAAGAGGACGAGCTCGCCACGCTCAAGCACGTCCTGCGCCTCGCGCCCCGGCACGCCGTGCTCGCGCTCACCGCGAGCGGCGACACCGAGGGCGGCGCGGAGGCCGTGCGGGTCGGCGCCCAGGACTATCTCTTCCGTGACGAGCTGGACGGACGGCTCCTGAGCCGCGCCATCCGGTACGCCGTGGAGCGCAAGCGCGCGGACGCCGCCCAGCGCCAGCTGACGGAGTCGCGCCTGCGGGCGCAGGAGAACGCCCGCCTCGAACGCGGGCTCCTTCCGACGCCGCTGCTCGACGGCTCACCGCTGCGGTTCGCCGCGCGCTACCGCCCCGGGCGTTCGCGGGCGCTGCTCGGCGGCGACTTCTACGACACCGTGCGCACCCCCGACGGCTCCGTACACGTCATGATCGGCGACGTCTGCGGCCACGGCCCTGACGAGGCCGCGCTCGGCGTGGAGCTGCGCATCGCCTGGCGGGCGCTGACCTTCGCGGGCCTGTGCGGCGACGAGCTGCTCGGCACGCTGCAGAAGGTCCTGGAGCACGAGCGCGCCGACGACGAGATCTTCGCGACGCTCTGCACGGTCGACATCGCACCGGACGGCCGCCGCGCCGGACTCTGCCTCGCGGGCCACCCGTCACCGCTGATCGCCCGCGACGGCCGCCTCGCCGAGCTGCTGCCGTACGAGAACAACGGCCCCGCGCTCGGACTCCTGCCGAACGCCCGCTGGCCGCGCCGCCAGGTGGAGCTCGGCGGCAAGTGGAGCCTGATGCTCTACACGGACGGCCTGATAGAGGGCCGCATCGGCCAGGGCAACCAGCGTCTGGGGCAGGACGGCATGGTGGCGATGCTCCGCCGCCAGATCGCCGCGGGCCTGCGCGGCGACGAGCTGCTCGAAGCGGCGGTGAATGAGGCGCGGGAGCTCAACGGCGGCGATCTGACCGATGATGTGGCCGTGCTGCTGCTCGACCGCGACCGTTAGGCGTTGCGCCGGAGCCGCGGTGACGTCGTGATTCGTCCGCGGGCCGGTGGGGGCTGGGCGCGCAGTTCCCCGCGCCCCTCAAGGCCCCTACGGGGCCTAGCGGCCGCCGTTGTACGGCCCGTACGGACCATCGCTGCTGGAGCCGCCCCTGCGGCCCCCGCCCCCGCCGGTGACCTGCCGGAGCGCGGGGCGTACGTCGACCATGTACACGATGGTCGCGATGAGCCCGATGATCGGCAGGAACGACAGGATGTTGAAGATCAGGTTCACGATGAAGGCGAGCCCGAGAATGATCAGCCAGAACGGCTTGGTCTTCTTGTCGGCGGCGCGATAGGCGTCCTCACGCCGGACGGCCGCGTCGACGAGCGCGAAGCCGCTGAAAACGATCAGCGCCAACGACAGCAGCCACATGAAGTTCGCGAACCCCTGCATCAGCACTACGTCCACCACCAGTCTCGGCTCTTGAGTACGCGCACACCGTACCCGCTACCCGGAGAACGGGCCGGGCACTTCAAGAGTGCCCGGCCCGTACAGCCCGTCTGCATGACAAGCGTCCTGCCGCGACCTACTTGGCGGGCGGCGTGGTCTTCTTCGCCGCCGGCTTGCGCGCGGCCGGGGTCTTCTTGGCGGCGGGCTTCTTCGCCGGGGCCGCGGCGGCCTTCGGCTCGGAGGTCTCCGACGCGGCAGCCGCCGGCTTCTCGTCAGCGGGCTTCTCGTCCGCGTCCGGCTCGACGGCCACGGCGAGCTCGTTGATCTCCTCGGCGGCCTCGCCGCGCCAGGTCTTCACGGCCTGCTCGCCGTGCTCGGCGACCTCTTCGTACTTCTCGCGGGCCTTCACGGCGTACTCGGCGGCCACGCCGACCGAGCTGAGGGCGAAGCCCTGAGCGCTCTCGCTCAGCTTCTTCAGGTCGGTGTCGAGCGTGCCGAGCAGCTCGGAGACCCGGGCCTGGATGGTCGTCTGCGCCTCCTTGGCGCGGGCGACGGCCTTGTCCTGGACGGCCTTCGTGTCGGTGTTGCGCACGGCGTCGAAACGGGCCGGCGCCTCGGCGATCAGCTGCTCGATGGCGCCCGGCACCTTCTTCGCCTGCTGGAACGCCAGATCGGCGGTGCCGACGACGAAGTAGGCGGGGGTGGTGTCGGTGAGGGTGTTGCGCAGGTCGTCCTTGATGGCCATGGTGCTGGTCCTCCCGGATTCGCGTCAGCTTGAGGGATGGTCCTTGGGGTCGGCATCACTGCCGTCGGCCGTGCGGGGGCCGTCAGCGGTGGCATCCACGTCGTCATCGACGTCCTGGTCCGAGTACCCGGAGACCTCGAAGCCGTTCTCTTTTCTGAACGACTCGTAGATCTGCAACAGGACCTGCTTCTGCCGCTCGTTGATGGAGGGGTCGGCGAGGATGACGGCGCGCGTCTCCAGCTCGTCCCGCTCCTTCTCGTCGAGGATCCCGGCCCGGACATACAGCGTCTCGGCGGAGATCCGCAGCGCCTTGGCCACCTGTTGCAGCACGTCGGCACTGGGCTTGCGCAGGCCGCGCTCGATCTGGCTCAGATACGGATTGGACACCCCGGCGGCGTCGGCGAGCTGCCTGAGCGAGAGCTGCGCGTTGCGCCTCTGCTCACGCAGATACTCACCGAGATTGCCGACGTTGAGTGATGCCATGCGTCGATACTGCCTGCTCGGTGCTAACTATTGCAAGCGGCTGCTTGCAATAGTGCGCTACGCCACTGATCACGTGACCGACCACAGGCCAAGTCCCGCTGTGCGGGACCGGATCGGGCGGGCGCCGGGCTCGCGCCCCGGGTAACGTGTCCAGCGTGGCTGCGTCTCCGTCTCTCTCCGACCTCGTCCGGCTCCGCAAGGCCCGCGACCGGATGGACCGCGACTACGCGGAGCCCCTGGACGTCCCGGCTCTCGCCCGGGCCGCCCTCATGTCGCCGGGCCACTTCTCGCGCAGCTTCCGTGCCGCCTACGGAGAGACGCCGTACAGCTATCTCATGACCCGCCGGATCGAGCGGGCCAAGGCCCTGCTGCGCCGTGGCGACCTGTCGGTGACGGAGGTCTGCATGGCGGTGGGCTGTACGTCGCTCGGCTCCTTCAGCTCACGGTTCACCGAACTGGTCGGCGAGAGCCCGAGCGCGTACCGGGCCCGCGACCACGAGCACGGCGCCGCCATTCCGGCCTGCGTAGCGAAAACCCGTACCAGGCCGGTCAGGAACGGAGAAGCGAAACCCGACGCCGGTACGTAGCGTCGTACGCATGGAAATCAACCTCTCCCAGTGCTTCATCGCCGTCGACGACCACGACAAGGCGCTCGCCTTCTACCGCGACGTGCTCGGCCTCGAAGTGCGCAACGACGTCGGTTTCGAGGGCATGCGATGGGTGACCGTCGCCTCGCCGTCGCAGCCGGACGTCGAGATCGTCCTCGAACCGCCGCTCGCCGACCCGAACGCATCGGACGCCGACCGGCAGGCCGCCGCGGAACTGCTCGCCAAGGGCATGCTGCGCGGCGTCATCTTCCGGAGCACCGATGTCGACGCCACCTTCGAGCGGATCCGTGCCGCCGGCGGCGAGGTGCTCCAGGAGCCGATGGACCAGCCGTACGGCGTCCGCGACTGCGCCTTCCGCGACCCGTCCGGCAACATGCTGCGGTTCAACCAGCCGCGCAAGCAGTAGCAGTAGGGCAGGCGGCCACGGCGCCCCTGCCCCCAATCACACCACCCACGCCCCCTCCCGCATGAGCACCCTGCCGTGCTGTTCGGTCTCGCCGCGCCAGGCCCGCACCATTCGCGGCGTCACGCGCAGGTAGCAGAAGGGGGCCTCCTCCTTGCGCGGATCCCAGCCGAATTTGGCGGCGAACCCGTCCCCGGCGTCCTGCGGGACGTCGGCGGCCGGGAAGCACTCCGCCGTGCCCTGCAGCAGCACCACGTCGGAGGTGTCCGGCAGCGCGAGGCGTACCCGTGGCTCCGTACGGACGTTGCGGGCCGTCACGGTGGTTTCGCCCGTGCACAGCCACACCGCCCGGCCGTCCCACCAGAACCACAGGGGCACCTGGTGCGGGCCGTGCTCCGGGTGAGCCGTCGACAGCCAGATGTCCCACTCCCGGTCGAGGCGCTCCAGCGTCTCGCGCCTGCGCTCGGGGCCTTCGCGTCGAGTGATCTCCGTGTTCCGCATGAACGCCGAGCCTAAGCAGCACCCCCGTACGCGCACATGGGGCGCTGGTCCTACGCCCGGGGACCCACGCCCGCTCCCACGCCCGCCCCGAACGCCCGCCGGTAGTCCCCCGGTGACACCCCCACCTGCTTGAGGAAGTGGTGGCGGAGGTTGTTCGCCGTGCCGAGGCCGCTCAGTTCGGCGATCTTGTCGATCGGGGCGGCCGTCGATTCGAGGAGGCTCTGGGCGCGGGCGAGGCGCTGGTTCAGGAGCCACTGGAGCGGGGTCGTGCCGGTGGCGGCCTGGAGGCGACGGTAGAGGGTGCGCGGGCTCATCGCCGCCCGGCGGGCCAGGTCGTCGACCGTCAGGGGACGGTCGAGGCGGGCGCGCGCCCAGTCGAGTACGGGGCCGAGGCCCTCGTCGTCGGTCGCGGGCACGGAGAGGTCGATGAACTGGGCCTGCCCGCCCGGCCGGTGGGCGGGCACGACCATGCGGCGGGCCAGCTGGTTGGCGACGTGCGCGCCCAGGTCGCGGCGGACCAGATGCAGGCACAGGTCGAGGCCAGCGCTGACGCCCGCGCTGGTCAGGACATCGCCGTCGTCCACGTACAGGACGGAGTCGTCGACCTCCACCTTCGGGTAGCGGGCGGCGAGTTGAGCCGTGTGCATCCAGTGCGCGGTGGCCCGGCGGCCGTCGAGCAGCCCCGCGTCCGCGAGCGCGAAGGCGCCGGTGCACAGGGAGACCATGCGGGCCCCCGCGTCGTACGCGCGGCGCAGGGCGTCGGCCAGACCGTCCGGCAGCGGGCGGCCCTCCTCGACGCAGGCGTCCGGCACGGACGTGACAATGACCGTGTCCGCCCCGACGATGTCGTCCAGGCCGTACGGGGTACGCACCGCCATGCCGAAGGCCGCGTCCCCGGCGGCCTCTCCCCCGGCCGCCTCTCCCCCGGCCTCGTACGCCGCGCTGCACAGCCGGAGGTCGTACCAGTGCTCCGCCAGATCCGGCTGCGGCTTTCCGAACACCGTGCAGGGGATGCTCAGTTCGTACAGATCCCACGACGGGATCGCTATCTCCTCGGTCACGACCAGGGCCACGGAACCAGCGCTCATACGGTGAGACTAAGCCGCTCCGGCACGTGGCAGGAATTTGGTGGCCGCCGTCATTCCTGTCACTGTCCGGCGCCGCCGCCCGCTGCGAGCGTGTGGGTCATGAGCAGCACAGAGAAGACCCCCGTCACCGTCATCGGCCTCGGCAACATGGGCTCCGCCCTCGCCGCCACCCTCCTGGAGCACGGCCACCCCACCACCGTCTGGAACCGTTCCGCCGCCAAGGCCAAGCCCTTCGCCGACCGGGGCGCCGTAATCGCCGCGACCCCCGAAGAGGCCGTCGCCGCGAGCCCGTTGATCATCGCCTGCGTGCTGGACTACGACGCCTTGTACGCCGTCATGGACGCCGCGGGCCCCTCCACGGGCAAGGCCCTGGTCAACCTCACGTCCGGCGCCCCCGAGCAGGCCGCCGAAGCCGAGAACCGGGCCCGTTCGCTGGGCCTCGGGTACCTGGACGGGGCGATCATGACCACGCCGCCGGGGGTCGGGAACCCGGAGATGATGTTCCTCTACAGCGGCTCGGCCGAGGTGTTCGAGACGCACCGCCCCGCCCTCGCCGCACTGGGCGACCCGCTGTACCTGGGCACGGAACCCGGCAGCGCCTCGCTCTACGACGTGGCCCTGCTCGGCCTGATGTGGTCCACGTTCACCGGCTGGCTGCACGGCACGGCCGTGGTCGGCGCGGACGACGCGGCGAAGACCGCCGGCCCGACCGAGGCCGCGGATCGGACCAAGGCCACCGCCTTCTCGGACGTCGCCGTCCGCTGGCTGACGAACGCGGTCGCCGGGTTCATCAACACCTACGCACCCCAGGTGGACGCCGGGCGCTATCCGGGCGACGACGCCACCGTCGACGTACAGATCGCGGCGATCGGCCACCTCATCCACGCGGCGGCCGGCCGGGGCGTCGACAACGCGCTGCCGGAACTCCTGAAGGCCACCATGGAGCGGGCGAGCGCCGCCGGTCACGGTTCCGACAGCTACGCGAGCGTGATCGAAACCCTTCGCGAAACGCCACGGGACGGTGCCCGCATGTGACCATTCGGCAACAACATGGCCGAGATCCGTAAATACGTGCGCATGATGAAGCTTCGTCATGTCCTGGTGTAACGGGTCTTGGGGGACCGAATGAACAGGCCGCTGCGCCGCGTAGCCGTCTTCTGCGGAATACTCACGCTCGCCCTGCTGCTGCGCGCGACCTGGGTGCAGTTCGCCCAGGGTGAGACCCTCGCGAAGGACGAGAAGAACCGCCGCGTGCAGATCGAGGCCTTCTCGCACCCCCGCGGCGACATCATCGTCGGAGGCAAGCCGATCACCGGCTCGAAGGCGGTCAGCGGCACCGACTTCAAGTACCAGCGGGTCTTCAAGGAAGGCCCCATGTACGCACCGGTCACCGGCTACTTCTCGCAGGCCCAGGGCGCGACCTTCCTGGAGGGCGTCGAGAACGACGTGCTCAGCGGCGACGACGACCGCCTCTTCATCAAGCGCACCCTGGACATGCTGACCGGCGAGAAGCGCCGGGGCGGCGACGTCGTCACGACCATCAATGCGAAAGCCCAGAAGGCGGCCTACCAAGGCCTGGTGGACCTCGACGCCCGGGGCGCGGTCGTCGCGCTCGACCCGCGCTCCGGGAAGGTGCTCGCCATGGCGAGCACCCCCTCGTACGACCCCTCCGTCTTCGCCGGGATCTCGCAGAAGGAGAGCAGGGAGTTCACCAAGCTCCGCAAGAACAAGGACAAGCCGCTCTCCAACCGGGCGCTCCGCGAGATCTATCCGCCCGGCTCCACCTTCAAGGTCCTCACCGCGGCGGCCGCCCTCGAACACGGCGTGATCGACGACATCGACGAGAAGACCGGCGCCAAGGCCCCCTACAAACTGCCGCTCAGCTCGACCACGATCGGCAACGACGTGCCCGGCGCCCCCTGCGACAAGGCGTCCCTGAAGGTCGGCATGCAGTGGTCCTGCAACAACGTCTTCCTCGACGCCGCCCTCAAGGTCGGCGACGACGACATGCGCGAGACGGCGGAGAAGTTCGGCTTCAACAAGGAGCAGTTCGTCCCCGTCCGCACGTCCGCCAGCAGCTACCCGAAGGACCTGGACAAGCCGCAGACCGCACTGACCGGCATGGGCCAGGGCAGCCTGACCAGTACGCCGATGCAGATGGCGATGGTCGCGGCGGGCATCGCCAACGACGGCAAGGTGATGAAGCCCTACCTGGTCGAGGAGCTGCGCGGCCCCGACCTCTCGACGATCGAGAAGGGCAGCCCGCAGGAGCTCAACCAGGCCGTCTCGGAGGACACCGCGGGCAAGGTGCAGGAAATGATGGAGAACACCGTCGAGGAGGGCACGGCGAACAAGGCGCAGATCGACGGCGTCACGGTCGGCGGCAAGACCGGCACCGCCCAGCACGGCTCGAACGTCAACGACGAGCGTCCGTACGCGTGGTTCGTCTCCTACGCCAAGAATGACGACGGCTCCTCGCCCGTCGCCGTCGCGGTGTTCGTCGACCCGAAGGACATGAACATCCCGCGCTCCGAGATCGCCGGCGGAAAGCTCGGAGCGCCGATCGCGAAGGCGGTCATGGAGGCCGTGCTCGACGACTGAGCTCCTAGGGCCTGTCGCCCTCCAGAAGCTGGCCCGCGAGGCGTTCGATGCGTGCATGCCAGGCGGCGAGCGCCTCGTCCGTGGCCGCCGGGCCGTCGAAGGGGCCGGTCTGCGTGAGCACGAGCCGGGTGCCGTAGCCCGTGCCCTCGCCCAGCTCCCAGCGCACCTCGCCCTTGGGATGCACGGCGTACGCGAGCTCCACCGGCTCCCGCAGCACGGTGACCGGACCCGCGGAGACGCCGTCCGCAAGGAATCCGTCCGGGGCGGTGTCGCCCGCCAACGGCACCTCGCCCGCGCAGAGCACGGCCCACACCGCGCCCGCGGGCCGCACGAGCTGCCGCTCGAACCGGATGCCGTCGTCGGTCACCTCGCCGTGGCCGAGGTCGAACTGCTCCAGATACGCCTCGTGCAGCTCGCCCGCGTCCCGGCTCACCTCGGCCTGTCCGCCGTCCAGGAACTGGCCGAGCGCCGAGATGCACAGCTGCCAGCCCGCGGCGAAGCTCGGGGCGCCGAAGCGGTCGCCGAAGGTGTGGACGAGGGTGAGCAGCGAGCCGCGTCCGTCAGGGCCGTCGGGGCCGTCCGGGGTGATCTCCCAGCGCAGATGGTCCTCGCCCCAGCTGAAGGCGAAGAGGCGCGGCTCATCGGCGTCGGTGACCTCGCCGGTCATGCCGGGGCCCTCGTCGCCGGGGAAGTGGAAGCCCATCGCGCCGCCGGGCCGCAGTTCGAGCGTCACCTCGGAGGGGAACCACCGGGCGAGCTGCTCCGGCCGGGTGATCGCGGCCCAGACCCTGGCGGGCGGGTGCGCGAGGCGGCGCTCCATCCGAAGGACGCTGCGGTCGCCTTCCTCGTCCGGGGCGAGGGTGTCGGAGTGCGGGTTCATGAGGAGTCACCGTCCATGACGTCGGGGTGCCGTTCGAGACTCCCACGGCAGCGGCCTGCTGTGCAGCACGTCGAGCCGGGACACCGCCCTGGTCAGGACGACGTAGAGGCGGCTGGGCCCGCGCTGTTCCGCCTCCGCGATCGCCGCGGGCTCGACGGCCACGACATGGTCGTACTCCAGGCCCTTCGCCATGGAGGCCGGCAGCACCGTCACGCGCGCACCAAGGTCGTCCGGGCCCGCGCTCTCGATGCCCGCCGCGGCGAGGACCTCGCGCAGGCACGCGACATCGGCGTCGGCGGCGATCACCCCGACCGAGCCCTCGCGGGCAAGACCGGCGCGCACCGCGTCGACGGTGGCGGCGCCCACGTCCCGCACCTCCCGGACCCGCAACTCACCGTCCGCACGCAGCGACCGGGCAGGCGGTACGTCGACGTCGAGCGAGGCCAGGACCCGGTTGGCGAGCCCCACGATCACCTTCGGGACGCGGAAACCGATGGTCAGCGGGGTGACGGAGGCGTCGGGTTTGCCGAGGTGGGCGAGGAGCTCCGGCCAGCCGCGGGCGGCCCACGGGGTGGTGCCCTGGGCGAGGTCGCCCAGGACGGTGAGCGAGCCGAAGTCCGCGCGGCGGGCGATCACGCGGGCCTCCATCGGCGAGAGGTCCTGGGCCTCGTCGACCACGATGTGGCCGTAGCCCCCGGGCCGTTCGAGCAGCCCGGCGATCTCGTCGAGCAGCACGAGATCGGCCGCTGACCACTTCGCCGACTTGTACGAACGCGGCGGCCTGGTCCAGCGGATCACCCGCTGCTCGGCGGCGTCGAGGATGCCGTCGGCCGCTGCGGCGAGTGCTTCGGGGTCCGCGAGCAGGGCGGCGAGCACTTCCTCGGGCTTGACCTTGGGCCAGGCCGCGTCGGCGAAGGCCGAGACGGAGCGGGCGCGGGAGATCTTCTGCAGCCACTTGTTGTTCACGGGGCCCGCGCGGCGTTCGGCCTGGTCCTGGATGTGCCGGACGGCACGGGTGCGCACGCGCTCGCGCCCGACGTCGTACGGCGGTTCCTCCGCGCGCACGTCCGCGATGATCCGCTCCAGGTCGTCGAGCGCGACCCGCCAGGTGTACGAGCCGTCCGGCACCGCGATGGAGTCGGTGGGCGTCGCGACGCGGGAGTAGAGCGCACGGCGGAGCACCTGCGCCATGCGGGCGTCGTGCTTGACGCTCGCGGCGGTGTCGTCGTCGCGGGCCCGCACGGGAGCCGTGGGCCTGGCGATCTCGTCGGCGACGGTGGACTGCCGCACGCCGGTCTCGCCGAGGGAGGGGAGCACCTCGGCGATGTAGCGGAGGAAGGTGCGGTTGGGGCCGAGGATGAGGAGTCCGGCGCGCTGTACGCGCTGAGGGTGGGTGTAGAGGAGGTACGCGGCGCGGTGCAGGCCGACGGCGGTCTTGCCGGTGCCGGGGGCGCCCTGGACGCAGACGGACGCGGTGAGTTCGCCGCGGACGAGGTCGTCCTGCTCGGGCTGGATGGTGGCCGCGATGTCACGCATGGGGCCGACGCGGGGGCGCTCGATCTCTCCGGCGAGGATGCGGCTGCTCTGCGCGGGCGGGGGGTTCGGCGCGGGAAGGGGGTTCGGCGCGGGCTGTGTCGGCTGCGCGGCCAGCGGCTCGTCCTCCAGGCCGGTGAGGTCGGCGGAGTCGCCCTTGCTGCCGGGCGCCCAGCCGAAGCGGCGGCGGACGGCGACGCCTTGGGGGGCGCGGGTCCCGGCCTGGTAGAAGGCGCGGGAGACGGGGGCGCGCCAGTCGACGACGAGGGGCGGGGCCGAGGGGTGTTCGGTGATGCGCAGACGGCCGATGTGGTAGCTCTGCCCGCGGTGATCACCGGCTTCGGCGGCTTCGGGGCCGTCGGCGGCGAAGTCGAGGCGGCCGAAGAAGAGCGGGGCCTCGGGGAGTTCGCGCATCGCTTTGGCGTGGCTGCGGAACTGGTAGCCGAGGACTTCGGCGTCGGCACCGGACGCGGAGACGTCCGCTCCTCTGACAACCTGCTCCTCCGCGCCGTCGACCATGCCGGTGAGGGCGGTGCGGCAGGTGTCGTGGAAGCGGCGTTCTTGGGCGAGGGCTTCGTCGGGTGGCGTCATGCCGCCCAGAATAATGTAACCGAGTTAAATTCGTTACCGAGTATCACCGCCCGTTAGACTGTCCCCATGACGACGGACGAAGAAGTGGGCCTGCGCGAGCGCAAGAAGCAGCGGATGTACCAGGCGATCTCCGAGGCGGCGATCACGCTCTTCCTGGAAAAGGGCTTCGAGAAGGTCTCGGTCGCGGAGGTGTCGGCAGCCGCCCAGATCTCCAAGCCGACCCTGTTCCGGTACTTCCCGGCCAAGGAAGACCTCGTACTCCACCGGTTCGCCGACCACATGGACGAGGCGGCACGAGTGGTCACCGCCCGCCCCGCGAAACGCTCACCCCTGGACGCCCTGCAGCGCCACTTCCTCGACGGCCTGGAGCGCCGGGACCCGGTGACCGGCCTGTGCGACAACGTCCACGTACTCGCCTTCCACCGACTCCTGTACGGGACGCCGTCGCTGGTGGCGCGGCTGTACGGGTATCAGGAGCGGTCGGAGAGCGCACTGGGCGAGGCATTGGGCCAGGCGGCGGACGGAGCACCGCAGGAGGACAAGACCGCCGCCCGCCTGGCCGCCCGCCTCGCCGCCGGCCAGATCATCGCCGTACAGCGCATCCTCGCCATGGAGAACTGGCGCCGGATCGACGCGGGCGAGAGCGCGGAGGCGGCGTGGCCGGACGCGGTGGTGGCGGCGAACCGGGCGTTCGGGCAGTTGCGGTCAGGGCTGGAGCGATACGCGTGAGGGCCGCCCAGCGGGTCGCCTGACCGCACCGCACCTCCGAGCCCTACGCGCCGCTCCCCGCCCCCTCCACCAGCACGGCCACCCCGTCGAGCACCCGCCCGAGCCCGAACTCGAACTCCGTGTCCTCGGCGTCCGCGACATCCAGTACGCCCACATCGAGCAGCCGACGCAACGAGGGGAAGCGTTCCGGGGTCATCGAGGTGAGCGCGTCGACGGTGCGGGCGTACTGCCGCATCACCTCGTCAGGCTCTTGGCCACCGGCCCGCATGCCCGCGTCCAGGTCGGCCATGAGCATCACCTCATTGCGCACGAAGCCGCCGACGAGCATCAGGACGGACAGCTTCCAGCCCTCTTCCAGGCCGCTCTCGTCGAGCGCCGCGAGGCCCTGCTCCATCCACTCCAACTGGCGGGGCGTCGCGGGCGGCCCGCTGACAGGGATCCGCACGAGCCACAGATTGCGCCGGAAGACCTCGCGCTGGGCCCGCGCCCACCACTCCAGCCGCGCGCGCCACCCCGTCACATCGGCGGGCATCTCCGGCGGCGCCCCCGTAGCGGCGTCCTGCATCAGTACGTACAGCTCGTCCCTGGAGGCGACGTACCGGTAGAGGGACATCGGCGAGGCGCCGAGCGACTTGGCGACCCGCCCCATGGAGACCGCGCCGATCCCCTCCGCCGCCGCGACGGCGATGCCCGCGTCCACGATCCGGTCGAGGCTCAGCCCCGGCTTCGGTCCCTTCGAGGGGCGTTCGCGCAGGCCCCAGGCGGTTTCGAGGCTCGCGGAGAGCCCGGTCCCCCGATCTTCCGCCCCGTCATCCGCCGCCATAAGCCGCCGCCTCCATGCTTCCGATCCGACCCCCTCTTGACGCACATCGTAGTTCTGCGTAACCCTTACACAGTAATGCGTAAGGGTTACGCAGTTACTACGTAATGCTGAGTACTGCCAAGTGATGCCGAGTAATGACGAGTGACGACGGGAACCCACCCATGCCACCCACCCAAGCCCCGGCCGCCATCGAGGCCGCCATCGAGGCCACGGCCCTCACCAAGACCTACGGCACCGGCGACCGCGCGGTGCCCGTCCTGCGCGGCATCGACCTCCACGTCCCGCCCGGCACCGTCTTCGCGCTCCTCGGCCCGAACGGCGCGGGCAAGACGACGGCCGTCCGCATCCTCACCACGCTCACCGCGCCCGACGCGGGTACGGCGCGGGTGGCGGGCCACGACGTCCGCACGGGGCGGCGCGAGGTCCGCCGGGCGATCAGCCTCACCGGCCAGTTCGCGGCGGTCGACGAGACGCAGACCGGCGCGGAGAACCTCCGCATGATGGCGAGACTCGCGGGCCTGCCGCGCGCCGGGGCCGGCGCACGGGCCGCGGAACTACTGACCCGCTTCGGCCTGACGGAAGCGGGCGACCGCCTGGTCCGCACGTACTCGGGAGGCATGCGCCGCCGTGTCGACCTGGCGGCGGGCCTGGTGGGCGACCCCGAGGTCATCTTCCTGGACGAGCCGACGACGGGCCTGGACCCGCGCAGCCGCCAGGAGATGTGGGAGGTGGTGCGCGACCTCACCGCGGAGGGCACGACCGTCTTCCTGACCACGCAGTACCTGGAGGAGGCGGACCAACTGGCGGACCGCATCGCGGTACTGCACGAGGGAGTCATCGTGGCGGAGGGATCGGCGTCGACCCTCAAGGCGCAGGTCGGGGGCCACCGCCTGGAAGCGACGATCACCACCCGCGAGGCCTACCTCCACCTCTCCCCGCGGGCCACGCACCACTCCCCCGAGACGCTGACGCTCGGCTTCCCGACGGACGGCACGGCGGCCGACGTACGGAACCTGCTCGACGAACTGGACCCGGACCGATCCCGGTTGGCGACGTTCACCCTCCGCACGGCGACGCTGGACGACGTCTTCCTGACGCTCACAAGCCCTGCCGGCCCTTCGATGGGACTGACCCATGTCTGAAGCCCTGATCATGACCGGCCGGTCGATCCGCATCAGCCGCCGCAACGTCGACGCCCTGATCACGTCCATGGCGCTCCCGGTGATGCTCCTCCTGATCTTCGTCTACTTCTTCGGCGGCGCGATCAAGACCGACGCCAAGTCGTACGTCATGTACGTGGTGCCCGGCGTGCTCCTGCTCTGCGCCGGATTCGGCTCGGCCAACACGGCGATAGCGGTGACGGAGGACCTCAAGGGCGGCATCATCGACCGCTTCCGCTCGCTCGACATCGGCGGCACCCAGATCCTGACGGGCCACGTCATCGCCTCGGTGGCCCGCAACCTCATCGCCACGACGCTGGTCCTGGCCCTGGCCTTCGCGATCGGCTTCCGCCCGTCGGCGACGCCCGCGGCCTGGCTCGCGGCGACGGCCGTCCTCCTGGCCTTCATCCTGGCCCTGTCCTGGCTCTCGGCGACGGTGGGCCTGCTCGCCAAGTCCCCGGAAGCGGCGGGCGGCTTCACGTTCTTCGTGAGCTTCCTGCCCTACCCGAGCAGCGCCTTCGTCCAGACCTCCGACATGCCCCCCTGGCTACGCCCCTTCGCCGACCACCAGCCGGTGACCCAGGTCATCGAATCCCTCCGCGGCCTGCTCCTGAACCAGCCGGTGGGCTCGACACCGTGGGTGGCACTGGCCTGGTGCGCGGGAATCCTCGCCGCGTCGGCGGGGGCTTCGGGGGTGCTGTTCAGGAGGCGGACGGAGTGAGGGGCAAGGAGCGGATCACTGACGCCACGGAGGCGTTGCGGCAAGCCGCCACACTCCCTCGAAGTGACTGATCTGCGTCGCGACCGCCGTCTCCGCGGCGGCGGTGCCTTCCTTGCGGGAGCGGACGGCAAGGTCGGTGTTGTATCCCTTGGGGTCGTAGACCTCGCAGTCGGGGTCCCGCAGAGACATGGTGGCGACCACGTCGTAGAGGCCGCACAGCACCAGTTCCTTGTTGAAGATGCACACCTTGTCCCGCGGGTCCCCGTTGTACAGCCGGTACTCGCACTGCACCACCACCCTGCCGCCCGCGGTCAGCCGGTCCGCGAGCCGGGAGAGGATCTGGTCGTACTCCCGGCACTTGGCCTCGAGGCGGGCCCGGAACTCGGGGTAGTCGACCGGCATCCCGTCGACGCCGACACGCGACGGCACCGCCATCTCACGGCCGAAGTCCGGTACCAGCATCCTGATCGACACCCGCTTTGTCGGGCCGGGGTCCTCCTGGAGACTCTCCAGCCGGTGATACAGCTCGTTGTAGAGCGTCTCTCCCGTATAACCGAGGAAGCAGATCTCCACCTTCCGGGAGTGGAACGCCTCGCCCACGAGGCCTCCCAGATCACGGGAGTTGACCAGGCCGCGGTCGGGCGGCCTGGCCGAGACGGCGAGCTCCTGGACCGCGTTGTAGAGGACGTAGCCGATCAGGCTGAGCAGCGCGCCCCCGAGAAACGCCTGCCCCTCCAGGGCGTCCCCGACCGGCTTCACAAACTGTGCGGTCAGCCCGGTCACAAAGATGCCGAGCAACAGGGCACGCGTGGCCGCCGACTCGTACCGGGCCCGGTATCTGCGAAGCCATTCGCTCACTCCACCGCCTGGTGCCCCGTTCACCGTTCCCGTCACGAGACCTCCCCCGAGCATGCCTCTACGACATCGCCCTCAGCACTCCATGCTGACCGTGCGGAAGCGCCCGGGCAAGGTACGGGTTGGCCGTCGGGTTGGGCCGTAGTCCCAAAGAAGCCATTGCCGCCGCCAAGGTCATCGCGTACGAGTCCACGGCGCGCTGCACGTTGGGGGCGTCCAGGCCGGTGCCGGTGACCAGCCGGTCCAGATCCACGTAGGCGGAACGGATCACTTCGATCCAGCGGTAGACCTGCCAGTCGTCCTCCCACCCCGTCGTGCACTCCTGCGGCAGGCAGCCGACCCACCGGTCGAACATGCGCTGTCTGATCTCGGGGCGGACGGGCGTGAGATGCATGTGGCGGACCAGGTCGTACAGCGGGTCACCGATCATCGCCATCTCCCAGTCGATGACGGTGATTCCGCTCCGCCCGTCGTGGCGCACCAGGTTCCAGGGGTTGAGGTCCCCGTGCAGCAACGACGGCCGGCGCGGTGTGAGTCGGTGCCGTACCAACAGCTCGAGCAGCCGGTAGCCGCCCGGCAGACCCAGCTCCCTGGCCAGCTTCTGTGACTCCTTGGGCAGGGCCATGACCAGCCGGACCAGTTCGTCGCAGAGCCAGCGGTAGAAGTCGGTCTCACCGGCGGTGGGATCGAGCTGCTTGTGGTCGATGCGGGCCAACGCGGCCAACTGGTCGACCAGATGGTCCGCCTCGCCGGGACGCAGCCCGTCCACGGGGTGGTCCGGCGGCAGGTCTCCGGTGCCTCGCCCCTCGTAGGAATGGATGGCGAACTGGTCCTTCAAGTCGCTGGTGCCGAGTGCCAGTACGCGAGGCGCCCGCACCGGCTCGCCCGAATCCTCGATGACTCGCAGCACGGCGTGCTCGCTGAGGATGCTGCGCTCCCGGCGCTCGGCCGAGGTCAGCTTGCGCCGGACCACGACCGGGAATCCGATGCCGTCCACCCGGACCACGGTGTTGAGGTGCGCCGTTCCTTTGAAGACCTTGGAGGCCGGCGCCGCTCCCTCCGCGACCAGCGCGTCGAGCACGGCGGATCCGGGAAACGCGGGGTGCTCCGGCACACGCTGGTCCGGCTCCCAGGAGATACGGGTCTCCTGCCGGACGCCCTCGGCCTGCCCCCCGAACCGGGCGGCCCGCCAGCGGAACAGAACCCGCTGGATCTCCTCCTCGTCCGGCACGCCCGGCAGTTGCAGCGGAACGGCCGCCGCCTCCAGCGCATTACGCACCTCGCGGGTCGCCGCGTCCAGGCCTTTCTGGTCCGGCGAGACGCCCAGCGACTTGGCGGCGCGCATGACGTCCGGGTAGACGGATTGGGCGCGCTCGAAGGCCACGTAATGGTGCAGGTCCTGAGACAGGCCGTTGACCGCCCTGGGTCTGAGCCGCTCCATGACCTCCGCCCAGGCCTCGATCACCTCATCCCACTGTTCTTCCGGGTACTGCATACGGACGAGGTGCGTGGCCAGGTCGTGCAGCGGATCGCCGTAGGTGGCGAGTTCCCAGTCCACGCAGATCAGCGGCGGATCACCGCCGTAGGAGAAGATCACGTTGTCGCGGTGCAGATCCGTGTGGAGCAGGCTGTAGGGGCGGCGGGCCATGCCGGGCACGCGCTCGGCCATTCTGAGCAGAGCGTCCTCGGGAATGCCGAGGGCCGCGAACAGCCCACCGAACTGCGCCCAATTGGGCTGTCGGATCTGGTATTCCGCGAGGTGCGCGAGCGTCCGCAGGAATGACGGCCCGCCCTTGTCTATACGGGGCCAGTCCGCCGGCAGCGGGGGCAGCGCCTCCCTGCGCACCTGGGTCATCTGCGCGAGGAGCTCGGCCAGCGCCTTGATCAGCAGGGAGTCGACCGGTTTGCCGTTCTGGCAGACGCTGGAGAACGGCACGCCGTCCACATAGCTGTGCACCGCCGAGTTGCCCCACTTGGCCAGGCACTCCGGCACGTGGGGCAGTACGCCCTTGATCGCCCGCAGGATCTCCGACTCGTCCTGCCAGGTGCGGATGACGACCGGCAGCGCATCCTTCCGGCGCATCCGCACGGTGACGGGCCGCCCGGGATAACGGTCGACCAGCTGGGCCATCGATTCCGTCAGCGGAAGCACGTAGTTCCGGTTGTGGTGGCCCCGGCTCGTCTTCCCGTGCTGCAAGGCGTGCGCGACGAAGGCGTCGTAGGCGGCGGGAGCTCTTCGCCTCTCGGCGGACACCAGGGAAGGACGACCGGGCAGAGTCATGCCCACGGGCTGCTCCTGGATAGTCACGCGAGGAAGGCGAAAGTGATGCACACCTTAGTGGCGCAGGAGGGGGCGAACGACGCGAGGAGCCGAGTCATGGGCTCAACGAGGTAGGCGCCACTCCTTGGGGGCGTGACGTTCGACGATCTTCCGACCTGCACCGCCGCTCACGGCTCACGGCTCACGGGTTCGCGGGATGTTTCCAGCAGGAGATGAACCGGGCGGTTCAGACCCGGCCGCGCACCACCTTCAGCAGCGGTTCCAGCGAATGCACCACGCAAGCCGCCCCCGCATCCTTAAGCCGCTTCGCCTTTTCCTCGTTGCGCGCGTAGCCCAAGAAGCCCACTCCTGCCTGCTCGGCCGCCGCGAAGTCCGTGGGGGTGTCGCCGATCATCAGGGCCGCCGAGGGGTCCGCGCCCATCGCGCCGAGGGCGCGGTTGAGGCAGTGCGGGTGTGGCTTGAGGAGGTGGAGGTCCTGGGTGCGGCCGTAGACGTGCGGGGCGAAGCAGTGGCTCAGGCCACGGCTTTCCAGGTAACTGGTCGCTGCCAGGGGTGAGTTGTTCGTGGTCACGGCGAGGCGGGAGCCCGTGGCGTGCCACGTCATGATCAGCGGGTCCGCGTACGGGGTGGGCCACGCGGAGGCCACTGCTTTCAGCTCCTGCTGGGTCAGCCGTTCCTCGAGCTTGGCCACCAGATCGCTGCCGGGTTGCCTGCGGTCGACCGCGCGCAGGACGGCATGGGGGTCGGGCTGCGCCCGCTCCTCCGTGGTCAGCAACCCCCGCAGCCCCCGCCCCTCCAGCCACCGCACCTGATCGGCAGCGATCCGCTCCGCCGAGTGCCTGGCGAACAGCCGGCAGATGGGTCCGTCGAAGTCGAAGAGTACGTAGCGGGCCCGACCGATCAGTTGCCGCAGTTTTTCGGTCTCTTCTGCCATCCGCTCAGTCTGCGTCGTATCAGAAGTCACTAAGAGAGTGTCAGCTCCGTCGCGATGGTTGCCCAGAGTGCGTCGAACCATTTCTGGGACTCCTCGACGAACGCGGTGTCCCTCGGGGCCGTGTCCTTCTCGAAGGAGAACAGGGGCGACTTCAGTCCGGACGCGTCGAACGCTTCCATCTCCGCGCTGCCGAAGTCCAGCATGCTGCGCTCGATCGTGTAGTAGGCGAGCAGCGCCTCCCGCTCGTTCAGGAGGTACAGCTTCACCGGCGGCGTGAACGGCAGCGCGCGGAACGACACGTCGACGTCGATGCCGTGCGAGACGCGCAGGGCCCGCAGATTGTGGCGCAGGACCTGGCCCTGGGCGTTGCGCTGCGCCAGCCAGCGCTGGTGGACCCGGCCCCCGTCGTCCTGGCCCCCGGTCGGCTGGGGGAAGGCGAGCGTGATGTCGCTGCTGGGCAGCAGGATGCGTACGTCGATGGATTCGGGGCGGATGCGCCCCTCGTGGATGAGACGCACCGGCTCCCCCAGCGCGATCATCAGCGTCTCCGCCGTGTACGACACCACGTCTATCCGCACCCGTGGCTGCGAGAACGCCGACGCGAGGCGTGGCGCGAGGCCGACCATCGACGCCTGCGGCTCCGCGCTCGCCGCAGTCGGCTCCTGTGGTTCCGCCGCGATGCGCGGCGGGCTGCCCTTGCTGACATTGGCCAGCAGTCCGTCGCCCTGCAGCGTCTTCAGCGCCTGGCGCACCGCCCCCCGCTCCACGCCGAATTCCTCCGCGAGCACCGCCTGCGTGGGGAGCCGGTCGCCGGGCCTGAGGTCGCCGGAGCGGATGCGGTCGCGGAGTTGGTCCGCGATGTGCTGGGGAGTGAGCTTTCTGCCGTCTCTGCTGCCATTCACTGCAACGTTCTCCTGGGTCACGACAAGACGATACAACTCCATGCCATCTCAGGGCAGTTGTCGTGAAGTTGTTTATGCCGAGTGACCAAGTGGGGACAACTTAAGTGAAGTTGGTTGCCAACTCATCCGAGGTGGCAGAAGGGGGAACCATCATGGACGTCCTCACCCTCCTCGCGACCGTGCTCGCCCTCACCTTCGAGCAGTTCGCGCACTGGCAGTACGGGATCACGGGCCTGATCGGGCTGCTGTTGCTGGCCGTCGGAATCCGGGTGAAGAGCCACACCTGCAGCTCCATCGGCGCGGTCGTTCTCGCGCTGATGATGACCGGCCCCGCGATCTGATCCGGCCGCGATCTGATCCGTCCAGGATCCGAGCCAGCCAGGATCTGGTCTAGCCGTGGGCCAGCTCCAGGTCCTGGCTGATCGTGTCCCAGAGCGCGTCGAACCACAGCTGGGACTGCTCCACGAACGTCGTGTCCCGCAGCCCGTCGCCCTGCCGGAAGGGGAAGAGCATCGACTGCGCGCCCTGGGCGTCGTACATCTCCAGGTACTCGTGGTCGATCTCCTCGCTCTGCCTGGTGAGCGTGTAGTACGCGAAGAGCGCCTCGGAGCCGTTGAGCAGGTACAACTTCACCGGCGGCGTGAACGGCAGCGCACGGAACGAGACCTGTACGTCGATGCCGTGCGAGCCCCGCAGCGCGAGGAGGTTGTGGCGAAGGACCTGCCCCTGCGCGTTGCGCTGGTCCAGCCAGCGCCGGTGCACGTGGCCCCCCTCGTCGCCCCCGCTGTCCACCGGCGTGGGAAAGGCGAGGTCGATGCTGCGGCTCGGCAGCAGCACCCGGACGGTGACTTTGGCCGGATTTCGCAGCCCCGCGTGAATCTGGCGGAGCGGTTCGCCGATCGCCATCGTGAGCGAGACGGAGGTGAGGCAGAGGGCGTCGATCTCCACGTCCGGAGCCTCGAACGCGGCGGCGATGCGCGGCGCGAGGCCGACCATGGTGGGCTGCGGCGTGACACCGACGGGGCCGGACAACCCCTGCTTCGGGGTCTCGGCGACCGTGGCAGGGCTCCCCTTGGACACATTGGCCAGCAGGTTCTCGCCCTGCAGCGTGCGCAACGCCTCACGTATGGCACCGCGCTCGACGCCGAACTCGTCCGCCAACTCGGCCTGCGTGGGCATGCGTTGACCCGGCCGCAGCGTCCCGGACCTGATCCGGTCGCGCAGCTCGTCGGCCACCTCATGGTGAGACCTGTGCGGCCTCTTCATCCCGTTCACGGGCGCAGGTTCCGGGCTCACAACCAAACCGTACAACTTCGCGCCATCTTTGGGGAGTTGCTCGGAAGTTGCTCGGAAGGTGGTTATAAATCGAGCCACTGCGGAGATAACTCAGGTGAAGTTGGTAGCCAACTTAGGCAGCCTGGCAGGAACCCCGAGGGGTTGGCCGCCAGCCGTTGTCCATCGGACGGCCACCGACCTGAGGGGACGAGGGCCCGGCCCTCGCCCGCGAAAGGGGGAACGTCATGCCGCTCATCGCCATCGCCATCGCCGCCCTCGCCATCGGATTCGAGCAGCTCGTCCAGTGGAAGTACGGACCGATGGGCATCGTCGCCTTCGTCCTGCTGACGGTGGGCATCAAGGCCAAGAGCACCAAGATCAGCGGAATCGGAGCAGCGATCCTCATCCTGCTCCTGGCCCAGTCGGGCTGACAGAGCTGGTTGACCGGGTTCCCATCCGGAGGGGAGCCGGGAGCCCGGTCAGCCTTACCGCTCCGGGGCTCCGGGGGTGCGGACGAGCCCCCCGGAGCCCCGGGACCACGGATCAGAACGCCGCCCGGATCTCCCCCACCTCAAAAGCGCCGCCGAGCAGCGGCGAGCGCCCGACGCGGGTGAGTATCTCCGCCTCCACGCCCGCCAGCTGCAGCACCCGCGCGAGGACCGGGCCCAGCGCCCGCAGCCCGCCGTCGTCCACCTTGAAGGCCAGCGCACGGCCGTCCGGCAGCGCGAACGCCTGGACCGCCTCCGCGCCCATCTTGGAGAGGGCGCCGGGGATCTCCCGCATCAGCCACGTGTCGGGCCTGCGCGTGCCGGCCACGTACTCCGGGTGGGCCCGCATCGCGTCCGCGACCCTGCGTTCCGCCGAGCCCTCGGGGGCCAGGACGAAGTGACGGAAGGCGCGGGCCAGGCCCGTCAGCGAGATCGCCATCAGGGGCGCCCCGCAGCCGTCCGTGCCGACGGCCGCCACCCGCTCCCCCGCCGCTTCCTCGACCACTTGCAGGATCAGCTGCTGGAGGGGGTGCTGCGGGTCCAGGTAGGAGTCCTTGGGCCAGCCGTTGAGCTCGCACACCGCGAGCATCGACGTGTGCTTCCCCGAGCAGTTCATCGTTACCCGGTCACGAACGGCACCCGCTGCCAAATATGACTCGGCCTCGACCGCATCCAGCGGGAGGTCCGGCGGGCACTGCAGATCCGCCGCCGTCAGGCCGCGCTCGGCCAGCATCTTCTGTACGAGGTCCCGGTGGAACATCTCCCCGGAGTGGCTCGCCGCCGTCAGCGCCAGGCGCTCGCCCGCCAGGTCGAGCCCCGCCCGCAGCACCGCCGCCGCCTGCATCGGCTTGTTGGCCGACCTCGGGAAGACGGGGGCACTCACGTCTCCCATGGCCAGCTCCACGCTGCCGTCCGCCGCGAGCAGCACCAGGCTTCCCCTGTGACGGCCCTCGACGAAGCCCGAACGTACGACCTCGGCGAGGACCGGGGATATGGCGGGGGTGGACACGGACTCGGCGGACGTCGAGGTCATCTTCGGCCTTCCGGGGCGGGGGTGGCGTGAGCGCCCCCCGCGCCGGCCGGGGTCACCGGGTCACGCGAGCAGGTCGTCCACTTGTGCTTCGCCTTCACGGTACCTGCGGGCGATCTCCGCGCTGCAATCGTCCGCCGTACGCTGCAGCTGCTGGCGGCGCCGGGAAACCTGCTGTTCGTAGCGGGTGAGGCGCCCCATGGCCGTGTGCAGCTCGTCGTCCGTACGGGCGTCCAGGTCGGAGAGCGCGACCTCGGCGAGCATCTCCGTGGCAAGCAGGCCGTACTCCGCGCTGTGCGGCGTGCCCAGCGTCACATGGCGGGCCGACGAGCGGTGCCGGGCGGGGCCGTCCGTGAGGATCTCGGAGAGCCGGAGCACCAGCGGCCCCTCAGGACCCGGCGCCGCCGGGTCCCTGCGGCGGGCGACCTCGGCCCGCAGGATGTCGATCCGCCCCTGCAGGAGGCGCCGGACGTAGCTCAGGTCCGCCTCGTTCTGCTGGGCGTCCCTGCGCAGCTCCCGCAGCTCCCGCAGGAGCAGCGCGGCCAGGTCGCGCTCGGGCTGCTCGGCGAGCAGCCCGGTGCTGCCCGTGCGCTGCACGGGCGGACGCGGCACGTTCGTACCGTTCGTACGCCGCGCGGCGCTCATGTGGGTCAGCGACACAGATCCGGGCGGCTGCCCCGTACTTGGTGTGCTCATGTGGCTCTACCGTCCCCTCGACCGGCGCGGTACACCGCGTGTGAGCATGGTGCCACCCCGAGTGGCCGCTATGTGAGCGAGTGCCCCCAATCGGCCCCAGATGGGGGGTTCAGGACAGCCTCACGGGCGGCGCATCCGGCGCCATCGCGACCGTACGGAGCAGGCATGATGGGCCATATGCGTGCTGTGGTGCAGAGAGTGGACGGAGCGAGCGTCGTCGTCGAGGGCCAGGACGGTGCCGAGACGGTCGGCGAGATCACCGGCGAGGGGCTGTGCGTCCTGGTCGGCGTGACCCACGAGGACACCAAGGAGAAAGCGGCCCAACTGGCCCGCAAGCTGTGGTCCGTTCGGATGCTGGCCGACGAGAAGTCCTGCTCCGACATCGACGCGCCCCTGCTGGTCATCAGCCAGTTCACGCTGTACGGCGACGCGAGGAAGGGCCGCAGGCCTACCTGGAACGCGGCCGCGCCCGGCGATGTGGCGGAGCCCCTGGTGGACGAGGTGGTCGCCCAACTGCGGTCGCTCGGCGCGACGGTGGCCTGCGGCCGCTTTGGCGCACAGATGCGGGTGTCGCTGACGAACGACGGGCCGTTCACCGTGCTGCTGGAGATGTGACGGGCCAGAGACTGAACCGCCTCTTCGCGGCGGAGGTCTCCCGCCCGCCCGATTACCCGGAGTAATCGGGCGGGTGGGCGGGAAAAATCGCCGCGAAGCGGCGGCCAGAACACCGCCAAAGGCCAGCCGCCAAGGCTACGGCTCGACCACGACCTCCTGCGAAGCCGCCACCGACCCCGCGAGCAGCCCCGCGTCCAGCGGCACGTTCCGCTTCACCAGGGCGAGCGCGATCGGGCCCAGCTCGTGGTGGCGTACCGCAGTGGTGATGAAGCCCAGCTTCCGGCCCTCCTCGCCCTCCGAGGCGAGGCGCAGCTCCGTACCGGCAACCGGCAGGTGCACCTCGCTGCCGTCCAGGTGGAGGAAGACCAGGCGGCGCGGGGGCTTGCCCAGGTTCTGGACGCGGGCGACCGTCTCCTGGCCGCGGTAGCAGCCCTTCTGCAGATGCACCGCCGTGCCGATCCAGCCCAGCTCGTGCGGGATCGTGCGGTGGTCCGTCTCGAAGCCGAGCCGCGGCCGGTGCTCCTCCACGCGCAGCGCCTCATAGGCGAGGATGCCGACCGCCGGGCCGTTCTCCTCGGCGTACGCCTCAAGGGACGTACGCGGCAGGAACAGGTCACGGCCGTGGGCCGTCTCGCGTACGACGACGCCGTCCGGGACCGGGGCGATCGAACCGGCCGGCAGATGCACGACCGCGAACTCGTCCGTACGGTCGGCGACTTCGACCCGGTTGAAGAACTTCATGCTCTCCAGGTACGCGACAAGGGCGTCCTGCGTGCCGGGCTCGACGTGCGCCCACACCGTCTCGCCGTCGTCGACGAGATAGAGGGCGTGCTCGATGTGACCGTTCGCGGAGAGGATCAGCGCCTCGGTGGCCTGGCCGACGGGCAGCTCCGTCACGTGCTGCGTGAGCAGCAGGTGCAGCCAGCTCAGCCGGTCGGGTCCTGAGACGGTGACGACGCCGCGGTGCGAGAGGTCGACGAAACCGCTTCCGTCCGCGAGCGCGCGCTGCTCACGGAACAGATCGCCGTAGTGGGCGGCGACGCCTTCGTCCACACCCTCGGCGGGGACGGCGCCGGGCAGGGACAGGAGGGGGCTCTTCATGTTCACCCACACTACGACCCGGTAGCGGGCGTTCTTATTCCTCGCTGCCCTTACTGTCCCCGGCGGCCTTGCGGGAGCAGTCCTCGCACCGCCCGAAGATCGCGAAGTGCTTCAGATCCGTGTCGAAGCCGAACGTGTCCCGCAGCTTCGCGGTGAAGTCCGCCGCCACCGAGACATCCGCCTCGATGACGTTCGTGCAGTCCCTGCACACCAGGTGGATGTGGTGGTGGCGGTCCGCGAGGTGGTACGTCGGCGCACCGTGCCCCAGATGGGCATGGCTGACCAGACCGAGCTCCTCCAGGAGCTCAAGGGTGCGGTACACCGTGGAAATGTTGACCCCCGACGCCGTCTTCCGCACTTCGCAGAGGATGTCGTCGGGGGTCGCGTGCTCAAGGGTGTCGACGGCTTCGAGTACGAGCTGACGCTGCGGCGTCAGCCGGTAGCCGCGCTGTCGCAGGTCGCTCTTCCAGTCGAAGTCGGTGCTCGCCACACAGGCAGTCTAGGCCAGTGGGGGAAACGGCCTACTTGAAGAAGGCGATGCCGTCGTCCGGCAGGTCGCCCAGGTTCCTCGCCATCTCGGCGACGTCCTCGGGCGATACGACCTTCTTCAGCTGCGCCGACATGTACGGACGCAGCGGCACCTCGGGGGTCTGCTTCTCGCCGACCCACATCAGGTCGCCCTTCACGTACCCGTACAGACGCTTGCCGCCGGTGTACGGGCCAGAGGCCGCCGTACGGGCGACCGCGTCCGTGACGATGTCGATCTGCGGCTTCTGGTCGGCGAGCTCGCCGTACCAGACCTCGACGACGCCGTCGTCGCGGACCATCACGGTCTCGACCTTGCGGTCCTTGTCGATGCGCCAGAAGCCCGACTCGGACTCCAGCGGCTTGACCTTGTTGCCCTCGGCGTCGAGCACCCACGTGTGCGAGTGGTACTCGATGAAGTCCCGCCCGTCGTGGGAGAAGGACACTTCCTGGCCGAAGTTCGCCTTCTCGGCGCCGGGGAAGTCGGTGACTCCCGCGCCGGCCCAGTTGCCGAGGAGCCACACGAGGGGCACGAGGTCGGGGTGCAGGTCGGACGGAATCTCGATCATGGGATGCTCAGGCGATCTCTAGGTGGCGTACGGGACGTACGGGGCTCAGCGCTGACCCTGGTACAGCTTCTTCACGGACAGTCCGGCGAAGGCGAGAACGCCGACGCAGACCAGAACCAGCAGGGCGGAGAAGAAGGCCTCAAGCACGGGGTGCTCCTCGGTGAGCTATCGGGGCAGGTATCAGAGCCGCTCCCACTGTAGTCGTGCGCGCCCCGCCGCTCGCTGCGAGGTGGCCTTACGAGTGACCGCGTGGATGGCCATACGATGCCGCCATGGCGAAGAAGCTCGTGATCAAGGTGACCGCAGGGGCCGACGCCCCCGAGCGCTGCTCGCAGGCGTTCACGGTGGCGGCGGTGGCCGTGGCCAGCGGTGTCGAGGTCTCCCTCTGGCTGACCGGCGAGTCGGCGTGGTTCGCGCTGCCGGGCCGCGCGGCGGAGTTCGACCTGCCGCACGCGGCACCGCTCCCCGACCTGATCGACTCGATCCTGGCCGCGGGCACGATCACCCTCTGCACACAGTGCGCGGCGCGCCGCGAGATCACCGAGAAGGACGTGCTCGACGGAGTACGGATCGCGGGCGCGCAGGTATTCGTGCAGGAAGCGATGACGGACGGCACCCAGGCACTCGTCTACTGATACTGACGGCGCCCGCCCGCAGCCGTACGCTGGAAATATGTTCGCGCGACGACGCCATGCGTACTTCGCCATGATGGGCACGTGCATCGCCCTCTTCGTCCTGGCGTGGGGCGTCGTGCGGCTCTGGTCCATTCCCGTCGCCGTCGGCATGTGCGTCGTGGCGATGGTGATCCCGCCCCTGGCAGCCATCGTGGCGAACCGCCGGGGCCCGGAGGACCGCTGGTGGGACGACCCGTCGGGCGACGCGAAGTCCGACGAATGGTGGGACGAACTGGACGGCAAACACCGCCGCTAGCCCCAACCACTGCGGATAGCCGAAGGACCGCACCCCGTATTAGTGGCGTCCAACCCCCTGGGGTGCGGCCCTTCAGCCGTCAGTGATCCGCGGTCGCAGTCGTCAGACGGCGATCGCGACCTCCGCCAGGCCGCCCGTCTGGGCCACGACCGTGCGGTCGGCCGTGCCGCCCGGGATCAGGGCGCGCAGGGTCCACGTGCCCTCGGCCGCGTAGAAGCGGAACTGGCCGGTTGCCGAGGTCGGGACCTCGGCGGTGAACTCGCCGGTCGAGTCGAGCAGGCGCACGTAGCCGCTGACGGGCTCGCCGTCGCGGGTCACCTGGCCCTGGATGGTGGTCTCGCCGGGCTTGATCGTCGAGGCGTCGGGTCCGCCGGCCTTCGCTCCACACATATGCGTTCGTCCTTAGCTGGTCACTGCGGGGGTCGGGAAGAGGGTTACTTGTTGGCGCCGAGCTCGATCGGCACGCCGACGAGGGAGCCGTACTCGGTCCAGGAGCCGTCGTAGTTCTTGACGTTGGTCTGGCCGAGCAGCTCGTGCAGGACGAACCAGGTCAGGGCCGAACGCTCACCGATGCGGCAGTAGGCGATGGTGTCCTTGGCCAGGTCGACCTGCTCGTCCTCGTAGAGGGCCTTGAGCTCGTCGTCCGACTTGAAGGTGCCGTCGTCGTTGGCGTTCTTCGACCACGGGATGTTGCGCGCGGACGGGACGTGGCCCGGACGCTGCGACTGCTCCTGCGGCAGGTGCGCGGGGGCGAGCAGCTTGCCGCTGAACTCGTCGGGCGAGCGCACGTCGACCAGGTTCTGCGCGCCGATCGCGGAGACGACGTCGTCGCGGAAGGCGCGGATCGAGGTGTCCTGGGGCTTGGCCTTGTACGAGGTGGCCGGGCGGCTCGGGACCTCGGAGCCGTCGACCAGGTCGCGGGAGTCGAGCTCCCACTTCTTGCGGCCGCCGTCGAGGAGCTTCACGTCCTGGTGGCCGTAGAGCTTGAAGTACCAGAAGGCGTAGGACGCGAACCAGTTGTTGTTGCCGCCGTAGAGGACGACGGTGGTGTCGTTCGCGATGCCCTTGCCGGACAGGAGCTTCTCGAAGCCCTCCTGGTCGACGAAGTCGCGGCGGACCGGGTCCTGGAGGTCGTCGGTCCAGTCGATGCGGATCGCGTTCTTGATGTGGTTCTTGTCGTACGCGGAGGTGTCTTCGTCGACCTCGACGATGGCAACCTTCGGGTCGTCGATGTGGGCCTCGACCCAGTCGGCGTCTACCAGGACGTCGCTGCGGCTCATACTTCTTCTCCTCCGGGGCAGTTGCGGCGGGGCTTTGGTGCTGTGCGAGGGGTACGTGCCGGGTACGAAAAGTGATTGCGCGGTGGCGCGGCGTACTCGGCACGGGGTGGCCCTGACGAGGGTCAACGGGCCGGGGGATACGGGAGTCGGAGCTCCCGCTCAGAAGGTGCGACAGAGCATGGCGGCGACGCGGCACAGGTCTACTGCCCGCCGCTTCGTGAGGTCCGCCTGTCGCTGCATGCGTCCGATCGTAAGGACGCAAGGGCGGCCGTGTCACCGGGGTGTCGGATTATGAGACGCGATCATCCACGATGTGGGATCGGTGAAGGGTTGGTTGAACGGCGAAGCCGTCCGTGCGGGGGCGGGGGGCGGTTTTCGCCTCTGCCACATCCATCGCGCGGACGGCTTTGTCTCGTACTGCGGAACGCCTCTGTTCCGAGGCCGCCCTCAGCCCGCGAGCTTCACGTTCGTGCCCTTGACCGAGATCTCCACGCCGTCCTTGGCCGGCTCCACCTCGTCGATCTTGATGCCGCCCGGCAGCCCGGTGACCTTCTCCTCGAAGTCGGTCACGTCACGGACCATGCCCTCGGGGAGCGGAATGGACACGCCCATGACCTCGAACTTCTTCGGGATCTCGTCGGCGTTCACCTTGATCGTGTCGCCCTCGACCCTGACCGAGCTCATGACGTGCACCGGCTTCGGCAGCTTCGCGCCGCCCTTGCTGACCTCGACCTCGACCTTGATCTTGTTGCCGCCGCCGTCCGAGAGCCCGACCACCTTGCCGGTGGCGCCGAGCGGCAGCTCCACCGGCTCGCCCTGCGCCTGCTTGAGCAGCTCGGCGTACGAGATCAGGGCCGTGCCGGTGGCCGTCTCGGCGGTGGCGGAGCTGTAGTCGCCGGAGAACTCGACGCCCTCCATCCGGGCGTTCAGGTCGGCGATGCGGATCTTGTCGGAGCCGGAGGTGGCGTCGTAGTCCTCGATGCCGATCTCGACGTCGTCGAGCGTGCCCCCCGCGACCTGGGTCAGGAAGGGAAAGCCCTTGATGGAGACGTCGGGCGTCTCGCTGAGCCCTTCGCTGGTACGCAGCTTCTCCGCCGCCTCGTCCTCCGCGAAGCCGACCGCCAGACGGTCGGCGGCCACGAACAGGCCCCCCAGGATGACGACGAGGATCAGAAGTATTCGTACGGCGCGCTTCATGTCCGGTGTTCCCCCACCTTGTCCCCCGACAACTGTCGTTTGCCGTGAGCCTAAAGGACAGGTCCCCGGCGGGAGCGCCCGGCCGGGGACCTGTCGATCAGCTGTGACGATCAGCGCGCGCCGGTCAGCCGATGGCCCGTCCCAGGAGGTAGACGGCCGGGGCCGCCGCCGCGAGCGGCAGTGCCACGCCCGCCGTCATGTGCACGAAGCGGGACGGATAGTCGTAGCTGGCGACCCGGTGGCCGATCAGTGCGCAGACACCGGCGCCGAGGCCGAGCAGCGCGCCCTTGCTGCCGAAGTCCGTCATGCCGCCGACGGCGATTCCGGCGCCGGCGGCCGCGAGCAGCGCGACGACGACGGATGCGGGCGTCGGCAGGGGCAGCGCGCGGGCGATCACGGCGACCGCGACGGCGATGCCGCCCACCGTCACGGCGTCGTCCGATGCCGCGAGGTGCCCGGTCGCGATGATCGCGAGGGCGGACGAGGCGACGGTCGCCATGAGACCGGCCATCCGCTCGTCGGCGGAGGCGCGGCTGCGCAGCTGCAGGACGAGCACGAGCAGCACCCAGACGCCCAGGGTGCCGAGGATCGCGGCGGGCGCGTTCTCCTTGCCGGTGGCGAGCAGCGCGATGTCGGCGACGACACCGCCCAGGAAGGCGAGCGCGATGCCCTGCCGTGCGGGCCACATCCCGTTGAGCCGGAACCATCCGGCGGCGGTGACGGCCTGCAGCAGGATCAGCGGTACGAGGAGTGCGTACTGCCCGACGGCGGCGGTCCCGGCGAGCAGCAGTCCGAGGACGGCGGTCAGCGCGGCGGGCTGGATCCCCGGCTCTATGATCGGCGACCGCCCCTCGGCACGGGCGCGCTGGGCGTCGGTGACGCGGGCGTTGCCGGTGGTGGTGGCGGGGCCGTAGGTGGCGGGGTCCGGTTCTTCCGCACCGGCCATGGGCGCGCGGCCCGCGGGGGACGGCTGGGCATGGCCATGCTCGCCGGAGCCGCCGGGTTCGGCGTGCCGGCCGGGGGACGCGTCGTAGGAGTCCCCGTACCCCTGCGGGGGCAGATACGCGGTCTCCGTCACGTCCACCACGGGCGAGGGCTGAACCTGCGTGTCCCAGGTCTGCCCCTCCCACTGCTGGGTGTAGGAGTCCTGGGCGTACGGCTGCTGCGGCTGAGGCTGCGGCTGCGGCGCCTGCTGCTGCTCGGGCGGGTAGGGCTGCTGCTGCGGGTACTGGTACTGCTGCTGGGCGTACTGCTGCTGCGGCTGCGGCACCTGCTGCTGCTCGGGCCGGTAAGGCTGCTGCGCCTGCTGCTGCTCAGGGGGATATTGCTGCCGGTAGGGGTCGTAGTCCCCGTACCCGTACCCCTCATAACGCGGATCGCTCATATCGCTGCTCACCCTCCTGCGAACGGCGGGAGCACCTCGACCGTGCCGCCCTCGGCCAGCCGTACCGTCTCATGCCCGCGGGTACCCACGGGGTCGCCGTCGATGAGGAACGAGCATCGCTGCAGTACACGGACCAGCTCACCGGGGTGTCGCTCGCGCGCCGCGTCGAGTGCCTCGGCGAGCGTCGTCGCAGCGTACGGCTCCTCCGCGACGCCTGCGGCTGCTTTGGCCGCGGCCCAGTAACGAATGGTGCCGTTCACCATCACAGCTCCTCTCCTTCGGCGGACGCCGACCTTTCGACGGACGCCGACCCTTCGACGGACGCCGACCGTTCGGCGTTTGCCGACGTCCATGATGCCGTGGCCCACTCGGCGATCCGACCGAGCAGTGCGTCGTCCGCCGCGTTCTCCGCGTGCCCCATCCCCGCCTCAAGCCAGAGCTCGGCCCCGCCCGCCGCGGCGGCGGCCAGCATCCGGGGGTGGTCCACCGGGAAGTACGGGTCCCGGTCCCCGTGCACGATGAGCAGCGGCGTGGGCGCGATCAGCGGGACCGATTCCACCGGCGAGAGCGGGACGGGGTCCCACTCGTGCGGGTGGATTCGGGTGCGCAGGCCGACCCGGCCCACCACACGCCCCATGGGCCGCGTCACCACCCAGTGCAGCCGCCGCATCGGCGCCGTCCCCCGGTAGAACCAACGGGCAGGAGCGCTTACGGCGACCACCGCGTCAACCCGCGCTTCCGTGCGCCCCCCATGCGCGGCACCGGCAAGGGCCGCGTGCCGGAGCACCACGGAGCCGCCCATCGAGAAACCCACGGTCACCACGCGCGTATGGCCGAAGGACCGCGCCCACTCCACCGCTGCCGCCAGATCGAGCACCTCGCGGTCGCCGACCGTGGAGAGCCCGCCGGACGCCCCGTGCCCCCGAAAAGAGAACGTGATCACGGCCGCACGCTGCGCGAAGACACCGGCCGCGCGGCGTACGTGCGGCCGGTCGACGCCGCCCGTGAAGCCGTGCGCGAGCACGATCGCGAGCTCGCACGCCGGGTCGGGACCGGGCTCGTACGCCGCCTCGACGGCGACTCCGTCCTGTGTACGGAGCGTTGCGCGGCGTTGAACGCGGGGCGGAGTCCGCGTGATCGGTGGCACAGAAGATCCCGCCGCTTGGCCTGCCGAACCGGAAGTCATGTGGGTTATTCTCCTTGGCAGAGGATCCGGGCAGCGAAGCCCCCGGGTCCTTTCGTGCTTTCAGGAGGCTCGTGGCGGTCTCACATTGCGGACTCGCCCACGAAGCCGAAGGACCGCACGTGGAGGGTCCGGGGCGCGGGCCCTCCACCGCAGGAAACAGCAGGATCAGTACGAAGCAGTGCCGTAAACGTCCTCGCAGGGACCGAGGAGGAACCGACGTTATGGGCGAGCGAACCGTGCACTACCGCAAGACGAACCGGGCAGGTGAGCGGCGATGAGTTCTCTGCTGCTCCTCACGAATGCCCTTCAGCCGTCGACGGAGGTGCTTCCCGCTCTCGGCCTGCTGCTGCACAACGTGCGGGTCGCCCCCGCCGAGGGACCGGCCCTCGTCGACACCCCTGGTGCCGACGTCATCCTGATCGACGGCCGCCGTGACCTGCCTCAGGTCCGCAGCCTCTGCCAGCTCCTCCGCTCCACGGGACCCGGCTGTCCGCTGGTCCTCGTCGTCACGGAGGGCGGCCTCGCGGCCGTCACCGCCGACTGGGGCATCGACGACGTACTTCTCGACACGGCAGGTCCTGCCGAGGTCGAGGCGCGCCTCCGGCTCGCGATGGGCCGGCAGTCGATCACCGCCGACGACTCCCCCATGGAGATCCGCAACGGCGATCTCTCCGTGGACGAGGCGACGTACAGCGCGAAGCTGAAGGGCCGGGTCCTCGACCTGACCTTCAAGGAGTTCGAGCTCATCAAGTACCTCGCGCAGCACCCCGGGCGCGTCTTCACGCGGGCCCAGCTGCTGCAGGAGGTCTGGGGCTACGACTACTTCGGCGGAACGCGCACGGTCGACGTACACGTGCGACGCCTTCGCGCGAAGCTCGGTGTCGAGCACGAGTCGCTCATCGGCACCGTCCGGAATGTCGGCTATCGCTTCGTGACGCCGGAGAAGGTCGAACGTGCGGCCGACGAGGCGAAGGCGAAGGCGGCTACTCCGCCGGCCGAGGGCGAGCACCGGGAGATCCCGAAGCGGGAGACGGCACCCGCCGCGATCGTGCCGAAGGAAGCTGTCGTACGCCCTGCCCAGCGGTAGTTCCATCCGCGTAGACTCCGCGCGTGGCCAAGGTGACTCGGGATGACGTTGCACGACTTGCGGGTACTTCCACCGCCGTCGTCAGCTACGTCATCAACAACGGACCTAGGCCGGTTGCCCCGGCCACGCGCGAGCGTGTACTCGCCGCGATCAAAGAGCTGGGGTACCGGCCCGACCGGGTCGCCCAGGCCATGGCGTCGCGGCGGACCGACCTCATAGGCATGATCGTGCCGGACGCCCGGCAGCCGTTCTTCGCGGAGATGACGCATGCCGTGGAGCAGGCGGCCTCCGAACGCGGAAAAATGGTGCTCGTCGGCAACACGGACTACGTGGACGAGCGCGAGGCCCACTATCTGCGGGCGTTCCTCGGCATGCGCGTCTCCGGGCTCATCCTGGTCAGCCACGGTCTGACGGATCAGGCCGCCGCCGAGATCGACGCGTGGGACGCGCGGGTCGTGCTCCTTCACGAGCGGCCCGAGGCGATCGACGACGTCGCCGTCGTCACGGACGACCTCGGCGGCGCCCAGCTGGCCACCCGGCACCTCCTCGAACACGGCCATGAGTACGTGGCGTGTGTCGGCGGCACCGCCGAGACCCCGACCGTCGGCGACCCCGTCTCCGACCACGTCGAGGGGTGGCGGCGGGCCATGCAGGAGGCCGGACGGTCGGTGGAGGGGCGGCTCTTCGAGGCTCCGTACAACCGCTACGACGCGTATCAGATGGCGCTGAAGCTCCTTGCCCGCCCCGATCGGCCGACGGCCGTCTTCTGCTCGACCGATGACCAGGCGATCGGTGTGCTGCGGGCCGCGCGGGAGCTTCGTATCGACGTGCCGGGGCAGTTGGCCGTCGCCGGGTTCGACGACGTCAAGGAGGCGGGGCTCACGGACCCGCCGCTGACGACTGTGGCGTCGGACAGACCCGCGATGGCGCGGGCGGCGGTGGATCTTGTCCTGGACGACGGGCTCCGGGTCGCCGGGTCGCGCCGGGAACGGTTGAAGCTGTTTCCGTCGCGCCTTGTGGTGCGGCAGTCCTGCGGCTGCAGCTGACCCTTATTGCACCGGTACCCACCGATGGCGGGCCCAGCAGTGGGGCAGATGCGGGGTAATCGGGTGGGTGGGCGGGAAAGATTCGCCGCGAAGCGGCGGCTTTATATGGGGCATACGCACTTCTATTGGCGTTCTCAGGGCGTACTCAGCCGCCTCTCATGAACGCCCAGCAGCCTAGATCCCATGACAAACAGCGGCGAGTACCCCCAGCAGCAGTCGTCAGCGCCTGTGCACCACGGCGGTACGCAGGGCGCGTACCCGCCCCCGCCCGCTTACGCACCGGAGGAGCCGCACAAGCATCGGCGCCGGGCGCGGGGCCCCCTGGCCCTCCTCGCCGCCGTAGCCATCGCGGCAGCGGCAGTCGGCGGCGGCACCGCCTACGCCTTCCAGGAGCTGACCGGCAAGGACGGCACGTCGAGCAGCGCCACCAACACGAACGTCGTGCCCACCAGCCAGAAGGGCACCGTCTCCGGTGTCGCCGAGGCGGTCAGCCCGAGCATCGTGGAGATCAGCGCGAAGTCGGACTCCGGTGAGGCAACCGGCTCCGGCGTGATCATCACGGGCGACGGCGAGATCATCACCAACAACCACGTGATCTCCGGCGCCACGTCGGTCAAGGTGACGACGAACGACGGGAAGTCGTACGACGCCAAGGTCGTCGGCACCGACAGCAAGAAGGACCTGGCGCTGATCAAGCTCCAGGACGCCTCCGGACTCAAGGCCGCGAGCCTCGGCAACTCCGACAACGTCAAGATCGGTGACGACGTCGTGGCGATCGGCTCCCCCGAGGGCCTGACCGGCACCGTCACCAGCGGCATCATCTCCGCCCTCGACCGCGACGTCACCGTGTCCACGGACGAGGACCAGGGACAGCAGCAACAGCAGGGCGGCGGCGGCTGGCCGTTCGAGTACGGCGGCGAGCAGTTCAACGGCGACACCGGGTCGTCGAAGACCACGTACAAGGCCCTGCAGACGGACGCCTCGCTCAACCCGGGCAACTCCGGCGGCGCGCTCATCGACATGAACGGCAACATCATCGGCATCAACTCCGCGATGTACTCGCCCAGTTCCTCCTCGCAGAGCGCCCAGTCGAGCTCCTCCGGCAGCGTCGGCCTCGGTTTCTCCATCCCGATAAACACGGTCAAGGCCGACCTCGACACCCTGCGGGCCGGCTCGACCGACTGACCCCGACCACTCTCCCGGAACCCGGAACACCTGGAGGCCGCCATGCCCGGACCACTGATCACCGTCAACCGCGCCCGGCACGCCCTCGCCGCCACCATCGGGTGGGGCAGCCTGCCCGACACCGATCCGGCGGGGCTCGGCCTCCCGCTCTCCGTCGCCGGGGAACTGCACGGCGCCTCCGCGACCCGTGCCCCCGAGGTCGCCACGGCCCGGACAGCGTCCCGGCCCGCCGCACGCCGCAAGCCCCGCGCGCGCGTGCGAGGCTGATACCGGCCCCGTCCGACCCGCGCTTGGGCGCGTACCCGGACCCGTACTCAAGGAAGTCACAAGCCGATGAGCCCCGCCGAAGGCGAGCAGCAGCAGCGCATCCTGATCGTCGACGACGAACCCGCGGTGCGGGAGGCGCTGCAGCGCAGTCTCGCCTTCGAGGGGTACGGCACGGAGGTCGCCGTCGACGGCGCCGACGCGCTCGAAAAAGCAGCGGCCTACCGCCCCGACCTCGTCGTCCTCGACATCCAGATGCCCCGCATGGACGGCCTCACCGCCGCGCGCAGGCTGCGTTCGACCGGCTCCCTGACGCCCATCCTGATGCTCACCGCGCGCGACACCGTCGGTGACCGGGTCACCGGGCTCGACGCGGGCGCCGACGACTATCTGGTCAAGCCGTTCGAGCTCGACGAGCTCTTCGCCCGCATCCGGGCCCTGCTGCGGCGCAGCTCGTACGCGGCCACCGCGGGGCAGGCCGAGGAAGGCGACACGCTCGCCTTCGGTGACCTGCGGATGGACCTCGCGACACGTGAGGTCACTCGCGGGGCGCGCACGGTGGAGCTGACCCGCACGGAGTTCACCCTCCTTGAGATGTTCCTCGCGCACCCGCGCCAGGTGCTCACGCGGGAGCAGATCCTGAAGGCGGTCTGGGGCTTCGACTTCGAGCCGTCCTCCAACTCCCTCGACGTGTACGTCATGTACCTGCGCCGCAAGACGGAGGCGGGGGGCGAGCCGCGCCTCGTTCATACGGTGCGGGGTGTGGGGTATGTGCTGCGGCCGGGGGCTGGCGGGGGCGCCGAGTGAGCGGGTTCTTCCAGCGGTACCGTTCGATGCCGTTGCGCTCGCGGCTCGCGCTGCTCGTGGCGTGTGCGGTGGCCCTGGCGGTGGCGGCCGTCGCGGTGTCGTGCTGGCTCCTCACCCGCTCGCAACTGCGGGACCAGATGGACGACTCCCTGCGCAGCCTCAACGTCGGTGGTCCCTACCTCACGGACACAATCTCCCCCTGCCGAGACACGCACAGCTCCCCCAACGACAAGACGGCGCCCGGCACCACGACGGTTTTCGTGCAGGTCGTGCAGCTGGACGGCACGCGCTGCGTGGGACGCGGCTCCACACCCGTCGTGGTGGAGGGAACTGATCTGCAGGTGGCGCAGGGGATGCGGGAGCAGACCCTGCACGACGGCGAAACCGACGACGGCGAGTCGGTACGCGTCCTGACCCAGGTGCAGGGCGACCTCACGGTGTCCCTGTCCCGCCCGCTCTCCGAGGTCAATACCCCCCTGAACAAGCTCGCGCTGCTGCTCGCCGCGGCGGCCGGCATCGGCGTACTAGGCGCAGGCGCCGCCGGTCTCTGGGTGGCCCGGACCGGGCTTCGCCCGGTCGATGAGCTCACCGCGGCCGTGGAGCACGTGGCCCGTACCGAGGATCTGGACCTCCGCATCCCGGCGGAGGGCGACGACGAGATCGCCCGGCTCTCCCGCTCCTTCAACTCCATGACCGCATCGCTCGCCTCGTCCCGCGACCTCCAGCAGCAGCTCATCGCCGACGCGGGGCACGAGCTCCGTACCCCCCTCACCTCGCTCCGTACGAACATCGAGCTGCTCGCCCGCAGCGAGGAGACCGGGCGGGCCATCCCGCCCGACGACCGCAAGGCCCTGCTCGCCTCCGTCACGGCACAGATGACCGAACTCGCCTCGCTGATCGGCGACTTGCAGGAGCTTTCGCGTACGGACAGCGGTATGGGCGGGAAAGTGCAGGTCATCGCCCTGCACGAGGTGGTGGAGACCGCCCTGGAGCGGGCGCGCCTCCGCGGCCCCGAGCTGACGTTCGCCGCGGACCTCGCCCCCTGGTACGTACGCGCCGAGCCCGCGGCCCTGGAGCGGGCCATCGTGAACGTCCTGGACAACGCGGTGAAGTTCGGGCCACCCGGCTCCGCGGTCGAGGTGGCCCTGAAGGACGGCGCACTGACCGTACGCGATCACGGCCCCGGCATCCCCGCCGACGAGCTCCCGCACGTCTTCGACCGGTTCTGGCGTTCCCCCTCGGCCCGCAGTCTCCCCGGATCGGGCCTCGGCCTGTCGATCGTGGCCCGCACCGTGCACCAGTCGGGCGGCGAGGTGGCGCTGTGGCCCGCCGAGGACGACGGCGGCGGAACGGTGGCGACGGTCCGTCTGCCGGGGGCTCCGACCCCGCCCCCCGCCACCACCGCGTAACCCCACCGCGTAACCCCGCTACTTGCCGATGCTCAGCCCGGTCCCCGTGAGCCGCACCCGGATCCCGTCCTTCTGCACGTTCACGTCCTTCAGCCACACGTGCCCGTCACCCGGCAGCTTCGGCAGCTGGAAGGCGAGCGTGAGGCGGTCGGCGAGTACGGGGCGGGTGAGCTGGGAGAGGCCCTTGAGCAGCGCCGGGTCCAGGCCGAGCTTCTTCAGGAGCTCGGGGTGGCCCATCGCGACGTCGATGAGGTTGAGGCCCATCACGTCGTTGATGAAGCGCGGGGAGCCGACGAGTTCGTTCAGCTTGGTGTCGCTCTTCAGGGCGCCGCTGATCACGGAGTCCGAAACGCCGAGCCGCTTGACGATCGACGGCACGGAGAGCAGCGCCTTCGCCTTGGCCGTCTCCTTGGCGAGGCGGTCGGCCGAGCTCTTGCTGAGGTGCAGGCCCTCGGACTCGCGGGTGCCGGGCCGGTAGGTGGCCAGGTCGCCGATCTGCAGGCTCATCCTGCCGATGTCGGTGGAGATGCCGCGGTCGCCGTTGCGCTCGATGCGGGCGTCGGCGCGCAGCTTCAGGTCGTGGCCGGCGACGGGCAGCGTGCCGCGCGCGAGCACCTGGTCGTGGCCGTGGCCGCTGAAGGTGACCTGCGATGCGCCCAGTTCACGGTTGAGGTCGTCGAAGGAGAGCATCACCTCGCCGTTCATCTCGCTGATGAGGGCGCCCTTGATGTCGGTGGGCCCGTCACCGGTGATCTTCACGTCGGTGCCGGTGGCGGAGACCTGGGCGAGCGAGATCCGGTCGGCGGCGACGTCCGGGACGGTGACCTTGACCTTGTCCACGCGCTTGTCGAGGACCTGGGTCAGGAAGGGGAAGCCCTCGATGTCGACCTCGGGAGCCGCGCTCAGGTGCATGGAGTCCTTGAGCTTGTCCGCGGCCTCGTGCTCGGCGTAGAGCAGGGCCCAGCGGTCGCCGAGCGCGAGGAAGGCGGCGAGTACGACGAGGGCGACGACGGCCTTCGCGGCGAGCGGCAGCCCGGCGAACCGGGTACGGCGGCGGCCTCGGCCGCGGTTGCCGCGGCGGTGGTTCGGCGGCTGCCAGGGGGCGTCCGACTTGCCCGCCTCATCCTCGTCGTCCGTCTCGTGGAGGAACTGCTCCAGCGGGTTCGGCGTCGCGAGGGCGGCGAGTTCGTCGTACGGGTTGAGCGGGGCGGTGGTCTCTACCGCCTCGTACGGCGCTGCGGTTGCCTCTGCAGTTGCTTCTGGGGGAACCGATTCGGCGTGCCAACCATCAGACGGATGAGCCTGGTTGTGATCGGGCGGAAGCGTGGCTATGCGGTGGGGGGAACGCATCAGCTGATTTCACCATACGTTCACACCCCACCCCAAGCCTTACGCCCAGTAACGACCGATTTCAGCCGCTTACTCTGTGGCGCTGTTAACGCGTCGTTCACTTCACGACGGTCACTTCACGATGATGGTCACTTCACGATGGTGATCCGGTCCGCCTTCGGGGGCGCGATCGGCTTGTCCGCCGTGGAGTTGGCCGTCAGGTAGTCGTTGAGCGCCTTCAGGTCGTCGCCGCCGACCAGCGGCTTCGCGCCCTTGCCGAGCTCGGCGAAGCCGTCGCCGCCGCCCGCCAGGAAGGAGTTCATCGCCACACGGTACGTGGCGGCCGGGTCGATCGCCGAACCGCCGAGCTTGATCGAGTCCGTCACGACACGATCGGCGCCGGACTTCGTCATGTCGAGCGTGTACGTCAGGCCGTCCGAGATCTGCAGAATCTTCGGGGATGCCTCGTTCGACCCGCTGACCTGCTGCTTGAGCCCGGTGATCAGCTGCGCGCCGGTCAGATCGACCAGATTGACGGTGTTGCTGAACGGCTGCACGGTGAAGCCCTCGCCGTACGTCACGACTCCGTCGCCCTCACTCCCGCTCGCCTTGAAGACGAGGTCGGAGCGGATGCCGCCGGGGTTCATCAGCGCCAGATCCGTCTCGGGGTCGAGCGACTTGCCGTGCGCGAGCTGCGCGTCCGCGATCAGGTCGCCGAGCGGCGCTTCGGGGACTCCGGCGCCACGGCCGGGGATGTCGGCGGAGATGTAGCCGACCGGCTTGTTGGCGACCGGCGCGGCCAGCTTGTCCCAGCGGGAGATGAGCGAGGTCATGTCGGGGGCCTTCGCCTGCTCCCGGCTGACCACGTGGTTCGCGGACTTCACGCTCGTACGGACGATGTCCTTGGTCTTGCGGTCGTACGTGAGCGTCGTGTCCGTGTAGAGCTTCCCGAAGGAGGAGGCGGAGGTGACCATGCGGGGCTTGCCCGAGGGGTCCGGGATGGTGCAGACGTACGCGTTGTGCGTGTGGCCGGTGACCAGGGCGTCGACCTTGGGCGTGATGCCCTTGGCGATGGTGGTGATGGGGCCCGAGATGCCGTCGCCCGCGCCCGGCGAGTCACAGTTGTAGTTGTAGGTCTGCGACGCGGGGACGCCGCCCTCGTGGATGAGCGTGACGATCGACTTCACGCCCTGCTTGTCGAGGATCTTCGCGTACTTGTTGACCGTCTCGATCTCGTCGTGGAACTTGAGCCCCTTGACGCCGTCGGCGGAGACGATGTCGGGCGTGCCCTCAAGCGTCACGCCGATGAAGCCGACCTTGACGCCCTTGTGCTTCCACACCCAGTACGGCTTGAGGACGGGCTTGTCCGTCTTCTCGTCGGTCACGTTGGCCGCGAGGTAGGGGTAGTCCGCCCCCTTGAACTTCTTGCCCTTCTCGAAGCAGCCGTCCTTGGGGTGACAGCCACCCTTCTGCATGCGGGCCAGCTCCTTGGCCCCCTCGTCGAACTCGTGGTTGCCGACGCTGGTGACGTCGAGGCCGAGCTTGTTCATCGCCTCGACGGTCGGCTCGTCGTGGAACAGGCCGGAGAGCAGCGGGCTCGCCCCTATGAGGTCACCGGCCGCCGCCGTGACGCTGTAGGGGTTGCCCTTGCGGGCGGTACGGAGCGACGTGGCGAGGTACTCGGCGCCGCCCGCGTCGATCTTCTTCTCGGTCCCGTCGGGCTGCTCCTCCGTGACCTGGCCGGACGATCCCGCCGGGGGCTGCAGATTGCCGTGGAAGTCGTTGAAGGACAGCAGCTGCACGTCGACGGTGCGCTTCTTGCCCGCCGCACCCGCCTTGCCCGCATGGTCCTGCCCCGCGTTCGCGGGCAGCGCGGCGACCAGCGCGCCGAGCGTGGCGAGACCGGCAGCGGCGGCGAGCACCCGGGTGGCGCGGCGTCTTGGCCGACGTGGCTGAGGTGTGGCTGGCACGTGTCCCCCTGGGAGAGGTATGAGACGACTGAGGGTGTGAAACTCCGTGCGCAGCCTAAGGTCAACGCGCGTAGCGCGACAGGGGGTTACGGGTTACGAGGTGGTTGCCATCGGGGTCACTGCCGACCCCGCCGGGAAATCGATTACGGCGTACGGAAGCGAAGGTGACCGGCGGCGGCGCGAGGAGCGCACACGCCGTGGTGCGCTCCTCTGCGGGCCGGGGGTAGGTCAGTGATGTGCTCACCCGCGAGCCGTCAGCACGACCGTCATCTGCTCCCCGAGCGGTCGCCGCCGTACCCTCGACTCCATGACTGACGAGCAGCAGCCTCCCGCCTCCCTGCGGCAGATCGACACGGTCGCCGCCCTCACCTCCGACCAGGCCGACGCCGTGCTCGGGCTCATCACGGAAGCCGCCCGCACGGACGGCCAGCAGGCCGTGTCCGAGCAGGGACGGCTGCAGCTGCGCGGCGGGGCGCGGGACGGGGTGCGGCATCTGCTGCTCACCGTGGGCAGCGAGCTCATCGGGTACGCGCAGCTGGAGGACACCGACCCCATCGAGGCTCCCGCCGCCGAGCTCGTCGTACACCCCGCGCACCGGGGTCGCGGGCACGGCAGGGCGCTCGGCACCGCGCTGCTCGGCGAGTCCGGCCGCCGGCTGCGGATCTGGGCGCACGGCGGGCACTCGGCGGCGCGGCACCTGGCCCAGGTGCTCGGGCTCACTCTCTTCCGCGAACTGCGCCAGATGCGGCGATCGTTGGGCGACCTGGATCTGCCCGAGCCCGTCCTGCCCGAAGGCGTTTCCGTACGCGCCTTCGTCCCCGGCCAGGACGACGCGGCCTGGCTCGCGGTGAACGCCGACGCCTTCGCCCACCACCCCGAGCAGGGCTCCCTCACCCAGCGCGACCTGGACGACCGCAAGGCCGAGCCGTGGTTCGACCCGGCGGGCTTCTTCCTCGCGGAGAAGGACGGCGAGCTGGTCGGCTTCCACTGGACCAAGGTGCACGCGGACGAGGGCCTCGGCGAGGTGTACGTCCTCGGGGTGCGGTCGGGCGCGCAGGGCGGCGGCCTCGGCAAGGCCCTGACGACCATCGGCCTGAACCACCTGGCGCAGGCGGGTCTGCCGACGGCGATGCTGTACGTGGACGCGGACAACAAGGCCGCGGTGAGCGTGTACGAGCGGCTCGGGTTCATCACGCACGAGACGGACCTGATGTACCGGACCGAGTCCTGAGCGACGTACGAAGAGAGGAAGGGCGCGGTGTTCCCCCGGGGGACCAC
>NZ_JBSGSG010000064.1:0-57880 GCF_053606765.1 Streptomyces sp. NPDC055189 | reverse complement strand
ATGCCTCGCAGGTGCGGAGAGGGTGGGTGAGCCTGGTGGTCGTGGGGCCGCCGGGCCCAGGCCAGGCGGGCCCCGGGGCCCGGGGGGTGGGGCGCGGGGGGGGGGGGGTGCGGCGGGCCCCGGCGCCCGGGGGGGGGGGGCCCCCCCGGCGGGCGGGGGGGGTTCCTGGCCCCCCGCCCCGTCCGCAGTACCACCGCCACCGGCTACGAAGCTGACAGCATCCCCGTCCGGTAGACCGTCCCCGCACACGCGTTGGCGATCGTCGCGCCGGCCGCGGGCGAACCCTCCGACGCCGTCAGGGACACCGTCACTCCGCCTTCGAGGACGCCGCCGTCCTCGCGGACCATCTGCGGTTCCGTGTTGTCCGGCGTGCCGCCGTCCGAGCCGCCTCCCTCGGTGGGCGTCGGGTCGGGGGACGGCTCACCGCTGTCCGTCGGACACCCTTCCGAAGGCACCCAGGCGAACTTCACCTCGTACGCGGCACCCGGTTCGAGGACCAGTGAGCCGACCGCCTGGGCCGGGTCCGGCAGGCCCGTGGCCGCGTCGCCCGCGACGTGGTCCACGACGGCGATCTTCGCGGGATCGGCCGCCCCGGTGGTCGACGTGCCGATGCTGCCCGGGGCGCTGACCGTGCACGTGCTCCCGGAGACGTTGGCGATCCGGAAGGTGCCGTACACCTTGCCGTCCGCCTCTGCCGCCCCCGCGCTACCGCTGGCATTGCCGAGCTGGTCGACCGCGCAGGCAGGCGAGTCGGCGGCCGTTGTGCCCGACGGGTCGGGGCCACCTGTCGCGCCGTCGCTGGACGCGCCCTTCCCCTTGCCGTCCTTCTTGTCCTTCTTGTCTTTCTTGTCCTTGGACTTCGAGGGGCCCGAGCCGCTGCCCTCGCCCTTCTCGCCGCCGTCGGGGCCCTTGCCCTGGCTGGAGCCGCCCTGCGTCTGCTCGCTGTTGCCGGCTATCGAGGGCCGGTCGTCCGAGCCGCTGCCCGAGTTCGTGACGTGCACGAGAGCGGGGATGGCGGTGCCGATGAAGAGCGCGGCGGCCGCCATGCCGACCACGGCCTGGCGCTTGCGTGCCCGCCGGGCGGGCACCGCGTGGCGCAGCCGCTCCAGGGCGCGGTCGCCCGGCTCTATCTCCTGGACGGCCGAACGCATCATCCTGCGCAGCGCCAGCTCGTCGGAGCCGCCGTCCTCACCGCCGATACCAGCGAACCCGCCGAGCCCGCCGAAGGGGTCACCCGGCACGGCCGAGAGCTTCGCACCGGACTCGGCATTGGACTCGGCACCGGCCTCGGCGTTCGCGCCGGACTCGGCACCAGCCTTCGCCGCACCGGCATCCGGCCCGGGTTCGCCCTCAGCCCCTTCGGACCCGGCCCCGGACCCGGGCCCTGCACCTGCCCCTGACCCGTCTTCGGACGCGGACGGGATGGGCTCGTCGCCCTGACCGTGATTCACAGTTCCGTCCCCAGCATGCTGCTCAAACTCGGCGTTCTCATCGCGCTCGCGGCGCTCACGCCCGTACTCCTGCTTGCTCATGCCGGTGCCTCCATGGCGACCCGCAGAGCCGCGATCCCACGCGATCCGTACGCCTTCACCGACCCGAGCGATATGCCCAGGGTCTCGGCGACCTGCGCCTCGGTCATGTCCGCGAAATACCGCAGGACCAGGACCTCCCGCTGGCGGCGCTGGAGGCCACGCATGGCCTTGATCAGCTCGTCCCGCTCAAGGAGGTCGTACGCCCCCTCCTCCGCGCTCGCCATGTCCGGCATCGGCTTCGAGAGGAGCTTCAGACCGAGGATCCGGCGCCGCAGCGCGGACCGCGAGAGGTTCACGACGGTCTGCCGCAGATAGGCGAGCGTCTTCTCCGGGTCCCGCACGCGTTTGCGCGCCGAGTGCACCCGGATGAACGCCTCCTGCACCACGTCCTCGCAGGAGGCCGTGTCATCGAGAAGCAGCGCCGCGAGCCCGAGGAGCGACCGGTAGTGGGCGCGGTAGGTCTCGGTCAGGTGGTCGACTGTGGTGCCCGCACTCATCGTCTCCTCAGCGCCCTCGCGCTGCGTCGGGATGCGGGCCGATCTCGTGGTGGGCATGGGGGCGATCACCGGCATGCCGGCGGGCGCACGGGGACGGCGGGGAGGACGCAGGAGTGCGCCTCTCGCCTGAACCGCTGTGAAATCGAGTACCTCTGCCACGCCTGTTGGACACGCTTACCCCCAGGAGGGTTGTACGCATCGCGCGGCGCGTTTGCGGCAGGCATCGTCGCCGTTGGTGACGATGCATCAAATGCCCCCATGCGTACCAGCTCTTCCCCTATGCCCAATTTTCGCAGCGCTCAGGTCAACACCCCTGGAGGGCGATCGCAAAGACGCGCCCCGCCCTGCTGCCGGTTGCAGTGGACGGGGACGAATATTGCGAATCTTCGAACGCGGCAATGGTCCAGTTCAAGCGATCCTGGCCACCAAGTTGGACACAGAACTTACACAGATCCCACAAATCTTGTCGCACCGGGTCATTGATCGGTGAACAAAATGCTCCTCAGGACTGCCGCCCGGTGAACTCCCCCGCCACCAGCTCCGCGATCTGAACCGTGTTCAGAGCGGCCCCCTTGCGCAGATTGTCCCCGCACACGAAGAGCTCAAGGGCGGTCGGATCGTCCAGCGCCCGCCGCACCCGGCCCACCCACGTGGGGTCGGTGCCCACCACGTCGGCGGGGGTCGGGAACTCGCCCGCGGCCGGGTTGTCGAAGAGCACGACGCCCGGCGCGGTGGCCAGGATCTCCCGTGCCTTGTCCACCGTGACCTCGTCCTCGAAGCGCGCGTGGACGGTCAGCGAGTGCGTGGTCACGACCGGCACGCGTACGCACGTGGCCGCGATCTTCAGATCGGGAAGCCCGAGGATCTTGCGGGACTCGTCCCGCACCTTCATCTCCTCGGAGGACCACCCGTCGTCCCGCAGCGTCCCGGCCCACGGCACCACGTTCAGCGCCACGGGCTCCAGGAACGGCCCGGTGTCGTCGCCGACAGCACGCCGTACGTCACCGGGGCTCGTGCCGAGCTCCGAGCCCGCCACCAGCTTCATCTGCCGCCGCAGCGTGTCGACGCCGTCGCGCCCGGCCCCGCTCACCGCCTGGTACGAGGAGACGATCAGCTCGCGCAGGCCGAACTCGGCATGCAGCGCGCCGATGGCCACGATCATCGAGAGGGTCGTGCAGTTCGGATTGGCGACGATGCCGCGCGGGCGTACGCGCGCGGCGTGCGGATTGACCTCGGGGACGACCAGCGGCACGTCCGGGTCCATCCGGAAGGCGGCGGAGTTGTCCACGACGACGACGCCCTTGGCCGCGGCAACGGGCGCCCACTGCGCGCTGACCTCGTCGGGCAGCTCGAACATGGCCACGTCGACGCCGTCGAAGGCCTCCTCGCTCAGCGCGAGGACCTCGACCTCCTCACCGCGCACGGCCAGCTTGCGGCCGGCCGAGCGCGGTGAGGCCACGAGTCGGATCTCGCCCCAGATGTCGGCGTGCTGCGACAGGATCTGGAGCATGACCGCGCCGACGGCCCCGGTCGCTCCGACGACCGCGAGCGTCGGCTTTCCGGTCATCGCCCGGTGCCTCCATAGACCACGGCCTCGTCCGTGTCGGAGTCGAGGCCGAAGGCGGTGTGCACGGCGCGCACGGACTCGTTCGCGTCATCGGCACGCGTCACGACCGAGATGCGGATCTCGGAGGTCGAGATCAGCTCGATGTTCACGCCCGCGTCGCTGAGCGCCTCGAAGAAGGCGGCGGTGACGCCGGGGTTCGTCTTCATACCGGCGCCGACCAGCGAGATCTTGGCGATCTGGTCGTCGTAGCGAAGGGAGTCGAAGCCGATGTCGGCGCGGGTCTTCTCCAGCGCGTCGATCGCCTTGCGGCCCTCGGCCTTGGGCAGCGTGAACGAGATGTCCGTGAGACCGGTCGAGGCTGCCGACACGTTCTGGACGATCATGTCGATGTTGACCCCGGAGTCCGCGATGGCGCGGAAGATCGAGGCGGCCTCACCCGGCTTGTCCGGCACGCCGACGACCGTGATCTTGGCCTCCGAGGTGTCGTGCGCGACACCGGAGATGATGGCCTGCTCCACCTTGCGGTCCCCTTGCGGTTCGTTGCTGACCCACGTGCCCTGCAGTCCCGAGAAGGACGAGCGGACGTGAATCGGGATGTTGTAACGACGGGCGTACTCCACACAGCGGTGGAGCAGCACCTTGGACCCGGAGCTCGCGAGCTCCAGCATGTCCTCGAACGAGATCCAGTCGATCTTCTGGGCCTTCTTCACCACACGCGGGTCGGCGGTGAACACACCGTCGACGTCCGTGTAGATCTCGCAGACCTCTGCGTCGAGCGCGGCCGCGAGGGCGACGGCGGTCGTGTCGGATCCACCACGACCGAGCGTGGTGATGTTCTTGCCCTCCTGGCTGACGCCCTGGAAACCGGCGACGATGGCGATGTTGCCCTCGTCGACCGACGTCTGGATCCGCCCGGGGGTCACATCGATGATCCGCGCTTTGTTGTGGACGGAGTCGGTGATGACACCGGCCTGGCTGCCCGTGAACGACTGGGCCGCGTGACCCAGGTTTTTGATCGCCATGGCCAGCAAGGCCATGGAGATCCGCTCCCCGGCGGTCAGCAGCATGTCGAATTCACGCCCGGCAGGGATCGGGGATACCTGCCCGGCAAGATCGATCAACTCATCCGTCGTGTCACCCATTGCGGACACCACGACAACGACCTGATGGCCGTTCTTCTTGGCGTCGACAACCCTCTTGGCGACCCGCTTGATGCCCTCGGCATCGGCTACGGAGGAGCCTCCGTACTTCTGCACGACAAGGCTCACGTGCGCTCCTCGCTCAGTCCGTCTCTTACCGCACTGCTGCGGTCGGCTCAGTCTAACGAGCGGCCGAAATTCGCCTCGCGGATATCGCATGGTGAGATGTCCCGCCCACCAGGTGATCATCCACAGGCATACGCCCCCGCTGCTCGGGAGGTACGTTTCGACCGCTCGGCTTGGCACATGCCCGTTTGGAAGTGGGCCACTCCGGAAAGTGGGGCGGGTCACAGCTCCGGGACCCGCTCTTCCCAGGCTCCAGCCTGCCCGCGCCTCAGTCTTCCCGGGCCTCAGTCGGCGTAGTCCTTGAGTTTCTCGGTGTTGAGGGTGATGGCTACGGGGTCCGGCAACTTGACGTCCGCACCGAACGGCTCCTTTGCCTGGCGGCGGTAGCGACCACCCTCCGGATCCGCGTACACCGTGACGGAGCAGTCGTCACGGTCGATCAGGAGATAGACCGGGATACCTGCCGCCGCATAGCCGTCCGGTTTCTCGATGCGGTCACGCCGGTTGGTGTCCGAGTCGTACGACGTGATCTCGACGACCATGAGCGCACCCTCGGGATCCGACCACTCACCATGGCCCTTGAGACCGCCTTCCAGTACGAGAAAGCCATCTGCCCGGGCGCGCCCTCGGCGGTAGCGCTCGGCCTTCACACCGCGCTCGGCATGCAGCCAGAAATCAGGACGCTGCTGCAGGCATTGTCGCTGCAGCCAAGCGATGATCTCGCTGTGATTGCCGTCCGGCATGGGCTTGACCACGATCCTTCCGTTGATGAACTCCAGCCACACGTGCTCGGGCGCGTGGCGCTCCAGCTCCTCGAATTCCTCGACGGAGATCAGCGGTCGGTCGGTGGCCCTGGGGGTCATGGCGTCGCCTCCTTGACTCCATGGTGCCTGGGCCGGCACTTCCTGCACGCTCATACGCCACCTCGCCCCGCCGGAAGCCCCGCCGCGCGGCGCAGCTCCGCCACGCGCGCGGTCACGTCCACCACGGCGTCGTCCGCTGCGGGGCGGGGGCGGGCGAGGAACGTGTCCGGGATGGGGATGGCCCGGCGAGCTCCCACCACAGCGTCCACCGCGTCCACCACGTCCGCTGCGTCCTCCACACACTGCTCGCAGTCGCAGGTCTCGGTCTCGGCACGGCACTCCGCGCAGATCCCGTTGATCAACTTCACGGACGTCTCGGGCTCTTCGCAGAGCCCGCAGACGAAGACGGCGCGGGTGACGCGGACGCGGCCAGGGGCCGCGGGCGTCTTGGGGTTCGGCCTGGGAGGCATCTTGCTCTCCAATCGGGTACGGGCGAGACCGCCCGGATTCGTGACGGTGGGCGGCAGCCCGGAGGTGAGGGCGAGGGTGATGTCCCGCGGGGTGGCCCCACGGGCCAACCACTCCGCAGCGCGGGGCTCCAACTGCTTGCACTCCCCTTCGGAGAGGGCCATGCGGCGGTCGGCGGTGCGGAGGCTCGCGAGGGCGCGGTAGGCGGGGGTGGGGGTTTCGGGGGACTCGGGGGTCTCGGGGGACTTGGGGTTCTCGGGGTTTTCGGGGGCGGGGTCCGGCTCCGTCTCCGGCGGCGGCTCCTCGGCGCGGGCGAGGCCCGGCTGGCAATCGTGCGTGACGTCCCGCCCGTGCCGGGCGCGGGCGAACTCCGCCCACCACTCCTCTGACCTGCGGATACGCGACCAGTACGTACGGGTGACCCAGCGCATCGAGTCGTCCTCGACGGTGAGGTGCTCCTTGATCCACCGGAGATGGCCGACCTCGGTCAGCCGCCCCAGCGAGGTGCGGACGGCTTGCTGGCCGTACAGGGGGTGCGCGGCGGCGAGGTCCTTGTAGCCCATCGCGGCGCCGTCTTCCAGATGGTCGACGAAGACGGCGATATCGGCGTCACGCGGATGCAGGTGCGCGAAATCCGCTTCCGTGTGCGGCTCTACGTCATCCGCAGGGCGCTTCCCGTAGCCCGTTTTGGCCATGGGGTGAGACGGGGACGGCAGGACAGGATTACGCTTGGCGTAAGTCACGGTCGAGGTCTTTCGATCCGTAGGACTAGGCCCCGGAGTTGGTGTTGGCGCACCGCCGGGGCCGTTCTATTGCCGCGAACGTAGAGCGCCTTTACGTTGCGGCGCAAGCTGACTACGGAACGTCACCCTTGAGGGTGACGCGCAGCTCAACTCCCCGTTCGGACTGGTTGGTTGGCTTCTATCTCCCAATCAACCAACCCAGGGAGGAGCTCGGGGCTCGGAGCTTGAGCTCCGGGGTGAACTGCAGGAAAGTCCCGCTCGGGGGCCGTAAATGGCCCTGTTCGGCGGGACTTTATTGAGAACGGGTGGCGTACCCGAGGAAGGCGGACCAGGCGGACGCCGGGAGGGTCAGGCGGGGGCCGGTCTCCGGGGGGAGCTTGGAGTCGCGTACGTGGATGGCGGTGGGGCAGGGGGCTATCTCTACGCAGGCGCCGCCTTCGCCATCGCTGTACGTGGACTTTCGCCAGTCGAGGGCGACTTCGAGGCAAGCATCCCCTTCGGGACCGCTACGACTGGACTTGAACCACTTCAGCTCATCGCTCACAGGTCTCCGCCATCCGCTCGATGAAGCGTGCCGACTCATCGGGGTCGAGAGCCATGCCGCGGATCATGCTAAGTCGTTCAGTCTGAGCGCTCATGACTTCCGGGTCGGCGGTCAGCTGACTCGTTGATGGCGCCTCCGTATACGCGAGACGTTCGTGATCCCGCGTCTCCAGCAGAATCATCTCGCCATGCAGGGCAGCAGTCATCGCCCGACCGAACGGCAGTACCTGGATCGACACGTTATGTCGGCGACCAGTATCCAAGAGGTGCAGCAGCTGATCCTTAGCAACGTACGGATTGACCAGCGCCGCCTCGTACACGACATAGCTGCACGCCACGAGCGGCTTACGAGTGTGAATTTCCTGTCGCTCCAGCCGCGCAGCAACCCGTTCCTCGATGGTCTCCTCATCCAAGGGCGGGACATGGTTACCGATCAACCTCCGCGCGAACGACTCCGTTTGCAGCGGCCCTGGGACCAGCAAGGGCTCGTACCACCACACGGTGATCGCCTGCTGCTCGTAAAGCATGAAGTCCTGCGCCCGAGCCGGAAACTTCTCCGCCCTCACGTACTCCTTCGCCGCACTCAGCAGCCCATCCGCATTGCAGAGCTCATCCGCCGCGTCCAACGCCCGAGCCGTAGGCATGCGAACGCCTTGCTCCATGGCCTTGATGGTGTCCGGAGAGTAGTTGGAGGCGGCCCCCAGCTCCTCACGCGTGACGCTCGCCTTGGTCCGCCACCGCTTCATCTGGTTGCCGCTGTAACGCCAAGTCGGGTTGTACTGAACGGACACAACAACCCCCTCCGGCGGATACACCGCGTTGTGTATCCCCTCAGTCACTACCGAGAGTAGCCCCGCGCAACGCACCGTGTAGCCATGACGAACGCAATCCACTGGCCCGAGTGGGTCCCCATGGCGGGGCACCATCTCCGCATGTCCGGCGTCCACTTCGACGCGCTGCGGATTCAGGGCGCACCAGGGGGACTGGTCGCCGCGCGGCTGGTCAGGGAGACGGGGGATGACGCGGGCCCCGTCATCTGCGAGGCATCGGGCGCCCGGTGGATGTACTTCCTGGTGGCTCCCGGTACGGCCAAGGACCACAGCTGGCCGCTTGGCGTACAGCGCTTCGGCACGCCGCGCACGGTGACGTACATCGGGGTTCCTGCGCTGGCGGGCAACACGTGGCCGCTGAGCTGGTACAGCGAGCCGACGCCCACGGCTCCGTACGTGGAGCCGGCCCGGCTGCTGAAGGCGCTGGGGCCGGTCGGGAGGTAGGGGGGATTGGGGGTGGTGGATGTCGGAGTTCTGGACTATTCTGAAAACGCAACTAGTCGAGAAGGACGGAAAGACGGGGACGGAGGGCTGAGCAGGTGCCGGAGTTCAGTTCCGCGTGGCTGCGGGCGGCGCTGCCGCTGTGTCTGCTCGGGATGCTGGAGCGCGGAGAGAGCTATGGGTACGCGCTGCTGCAGGAGCTGAGCGCGGCCGGGATGGCCAATGCCAAGGCGGCCACCCTCTACCCGGCCCTGACCAGGCTGGAAGAGGAAGGCGCCGTCGACATCCGCTGGAGTGCGGGCGAGGGCGGGCCCGGCCGGAAGTACTACAGCCTCACGGACGCGGGGCGCGAGCGGCTGGTCGTCGAGTACCACGCGTGGCGCGACTTCGACGGCGTGGTCACGGCCTTGGCCGGCTCGAAGGATCAGCGAGAACTGGGGGAACACGATGACGCGAACGGACGGCAGGGCACAGAAGCAGAGGCAGGAGCAGGAGCAGAAGGCTGACTGGGGCAGTGGCGATGACGCGCGGTGGGCCGCCGAGTTCGAGCTCGCGTTGGCCGTCGAGCACTCGGCGCCGGACGGGCTCGCCGAGCAGGTGCTTGAAGAGGCTCGGCTGACTGGCGTCGAGGCGGGGATACCCGTCAGGGAGATCTTCGGCAACCCTGCCGCGTACGCAGAGACGGTGGCCGCCGAGCGGATCGACGAGGCGCACCGCAGCTCAGTCGACCTCGAAGGCTTCGCCGCAGGTGATCGGTTCACCAGCTCGTTGCTCTTGGCCGGTGGGCAGGTCTTCCTGTTCGGTGTCGTGTTGTGGGTCAGTGGCGGGCTCTGGATCGATGTCGGCTGGCCCACGGGTGGCGCCGGTCTGCTGCTCACCGCGCTCGTCGTACTCGTCACCGGTGTCATTCCCGAACTGCGGGCTGCCGGGCGGCTTCGCGCGGGGAGGGTTGCCGCCGTCTGCGCCGGGGTGCTCGTCCTGGCCTGCGCGGCAGGGTTCACCGCAATACCCCGTGGGCCCCAAGTGAGCATTCCGGCACCGTCGTTGTTCGTCGTCGGCGCGCTGCTGGGTGTGCTGGGGTGGAATCTCTCCCCCGCGCGCGTCGGGCGCTGGTTCCGCGAGCGGGCAGCCGAGCCTTCCGAGGGGGTACGGCGGGACGACGACGAGGCCTGGCTGAAGCGACTCTCCGCGTTGCTGCGGGGGCGGCACGGGGTTTCGGCCGGCGAGGCCGCGCGGTGCGTGGCCGAGGCGCGGGATCATCTCGCCGCTTCGGGCGGACGTGCTGTCGACGAGTTCGGGGACGTCGACGTCTACGCGCTGCGGCTCAGCGAAGGGCCCCAGAAGCCACGGCGCGCGGCCCGGGCCGAGTTGATACCCACCGTCCTGTTCACCGGGGGCCTTCTCTGGTGGGGCCTCGACCTGGTCAACGATCCGGAGCCCGCGTCGCCATGGTTCTGGGCCAAGGTCGCCGTGCTGGTTGCCGGCATCTGGGCCTGGGTCACCACGACGTGGTCCCTGTGGCAAAAGCTCCGCCCGGCCCGCACGGGCGGGGCGGGCGGGCCGGGCGGCACGGACAGCACGGCGTGAGCTCTGTCCGGCCCTGGTATGCCGGGGTCGGATACTGCACCGAGCGCAGGCCCAGGGGCCCGGTTACTGCACCGAGCGCAGGCCCAGGGGCCCGGCGATCTCCTCCGCCATGACCTTGCCCGCTGCCTCGGCGAGCGCGTCCTCGGCCAGGTCTTCGTCCGTGTCCAGGCCGTTGAGGTCTTCGAGGGGCTGGTTCAGACGGATGTGGGCCACCAGGGACTGGAGGGCACGCAGGGCGCCCGAGGCGGTGGAGCCCCAGTTCGAGAAGTAGGAGAACTGCCACCACCAGAGGGCCTCCACCGTGCGGCCCGCGCGGTAGTGGGCAAGGCCGTGGGAGAGGTCGGCGATCACGTCTGCCAGGTCGTCCGAGATACGGCAGGCGACCGGAGCCTTGCGGGGCTCGTAGGGGTCGAAGACCTCGGAGTAGACGTCGATCGGCTCCAGCATGGCGGCCAGGCGCTCGCGCAGGTCGTCCACGTCGCGCTCGGGGCCGAGGTCGGGTTCGTAGCGCTCCTCGGGGACGATGTCCTCGTGTGCGCCCAGGCGGCCGCCGGCGAGGAGGAGTTGGGAGACTTCGAGGAGTAGGAAGGGGATCGCCGAGTCCGGCTCGTCGCCCTTCGCCACCTCCGTCACCGCGACGATGAAGCTCTCGATCTGGTCCGAGATCTGGACCGCGAAGGAGTCCGGGTCCTGGGCGGCGGCGTGCAGGAGGACCGTGGGCTCGGGGGCGTCGATCGGCTCCAGGTCGGCCATCGGCCCGCGCGTGACGATCGGCTCGCGCGCGACGGTCGGTGTCGGCTCAGGGGCGGCCGTCACTGCCTGCTTCGACGTCGACTTCGGATTCGTGGACTTCTCAGGCTGCTTCTTAGACATCTAGGAGTCGTCTCCCCTCGAAGGCGCGGCCCAGGGTGACCTCGTCCGCGTATTCCAGATCTCCCCCGACAGGGAGCCCGCTGGCCAGGCGGGTTACCTTCAGGCCCATGGGCTTGATCATGCGGGCGAGGTACGTCGCTGTGGCCTCCCCCTCCAGGTTGGGGTCCGTGGCGAGGATCAGCTCGGTGACCGTGCCGTCCGCCAGGCGCGCGAGCAGTTCTCGTATCCGCAAGTCGTCCGGGCCGACGCCCTCGATGGGGCTGATCGCTCCACCCAGTACGTGGTACTTCCCCCGGAACTCACGCGTACGCTCGATCGCCACGACGTCCTTCGGCTCCTCGACGACGCAGATGACGCTCAGGTCGCGGCGCGGGTCGCGGCAGATGTTGCAGAGCTCTTCCTGCGCGACGTTGCCGCAGGTCGCGCAGAAGCGGACCTTGTCCTTCACTTCAAGGAGGGCGTGCGCGAGGCGGCGTACGTCCGTCGGCTCCGCCTGCAGGATGTGGAAGGCGATCCGCTGCGCGCTCTTGGGACCGACGCCGGGCAGCCTGCCCAACTCGTCGATGAGGTCCTGAACCACGCCTTCGTACACGGGGTGCCTTTCCTGTCCTGCTCTTGCCGAGTATCGCGTCTTGCCGAGTATCGCGGTTTGGTACGTACGGTAGTTGGCCTCTGGCCCTCTTAGAAGGGAAGGCCGGTCGGCCGCTAGAAGGGGAGGCCCGGGATGCCTCCGCCGCCCAGACCCTGCGCGAGCGGGCCCAGCTTCTGCTGCTGAAGCGCCTGCGCGTTCTCGTTGGCCGCCTGGACCGCCGCGACGACCAGGTCCGCGAGGGTCTCGGTGTCCTCAGGGTCGACCGCCTTGGGGTCGATCACCAGGCCGCGCAGCTCACCGGAGCCGGTGACCGTCGCCTTGACGAGGCCGCCGCCCGCCTGTCCTTCGACCTCGGTGCGCGCGAGTTCCTCCTGCGCGGTCGCTAGGTCCTGCTGCATCTTCTGAGCCTGCTGGAGCAGCTGCTGCATGTCGGGCTGGCCACCACCGGGGATCACGATCAGCTCCTGTCTCGAATGTTCTGGGACGGTCTGTGGAGGTATTTACGGTGGATTTTCCACCTGGAACGAGCCTACGTGGTCGGGGGAGCCATCGCCCCAGCACTCTTTCGAGTGAGACCAGCCGTCCTCCTATACCTGATCAAGCGGCTCTTCCGGGCGGAAATACCTCGAATCCGGGCTCATGGCCACCCATTGGGCGGTAGGACTGGGGCTGCGCATGACTTCAGTCGCGTCAGTCGCATCGGTCGCATTGGTCACGGGAGTCGCTGCAGTACCAGCTGTTACGGGGCGTGCACCGTGAGGAACCGCCGCAGGGAAAAGTCAGGGATCTCGTAGAGGTAGAGGGAGTGCCGGGTGAGCCAGCCGGAGATGCAGCCCGAGGGGGTGCCCCAGGAGGGGCAGGGTGCCGGGGCGGGTCCGCAGCAGGGCGTTTCTGGTGGTGGTGCCGGTAGTGGGGCCGGTGAGGATCTGGTGGGGCGGGCCTTTCCGCTCGGCGACTGGGGGGAGCCTGCTCAGCGGCTCGACGAGTTGTACCGGTGGGTGGAGCGGGGGGCGCTCAACACCGTGCGGTGGTACCTCTCCGACCGGGCGTGGAAGCGGCGAGGGGCGCGGCTCGCGCGGGTCGGGGCGGCGGTGGGGGCCGTGGGCGCGGGGGTGTTTCCGCTGCTCGATCTGGCGGGGGCAGTGGGGGGCGTTGCCACGTGGGGGTTCGTCTCGCTGCTCGCGGGGGCCGCGTGCGTGGGGTGCGACCGGTTCTTCGGCCTCACGTCCGGGTGGATGCGGGACGTGGCCACCGCGCAGGCCGTGCAGCGGCGGCTTCAGGTGCTGCAGTTCGACTGGGCGTCGGAGAGTGTGCGGGAGGTCCTCGGGCCTACCGAGGGGACTGCCAGTGAGGCCGCCGAGCGGTGTCTCGGGGTGCTTCGGCGGTTCTCGGAGGATGTGACCGAGCTTGTGCGGGCGGAGACCGCGGACTGGATGGTGGAGTTTCGGTCCGGGCCCGCGCCGTTGGCCATGCAGGCGGCGGTTCCTTCCTCCCGGGGGGAGGCAGGGGCTTCTCTTCCCGCGCGGGCCGCGTTGCCGCCGGGGGCTCGGCCGCCGAACATGCCTCGGCAGCGGCCGCCTGAGCCTCGGTGAGGGGCGCTGGCGCTGGCTGGGGCCGGGCGGGTGCGGGTCGGGGCGGGCCCTGCGGGGCCTCCCCAATCCCGCCCCTTCCCGAAACTGGGGCTCCGCCCCAGACCCCCTACAAGATGTCCTCGAACGCCGGACGGGCTGAAAGGTACTCAGGGTCAGCTGTAGATGATCATGGAGCCTTGCGCCAGGCTTCTGGTTGTCGCCGCGTGGAGGCCCAGCCATACGTGGCGTTCCCGTGCGAAGGGGCTGTCGTCGGGGGGAGCCGGGGCCGCCGGTTCCTCCAGGGATGTGGGGCCCCGGGGCGGGGTCGGAGGGCGCGGCGGGTTGGCCGCGTCGATGCCGATGGACGGGGCCACGAATTCCAGTTCCCGCAGAAGCGCGTGGGACGAGCCCAGCGGGCCGCCCCCGGAGAGGAGTTCGTCGTTCGAGAGAGGGGCGGGGAAGTCCACCGGGACGTACGCCCCCGCGTGGTCGTAATGCCAGACCAGGTGCGACTGCTGGGCCGTCGAGTCGAACATCTCCAGCAACTGCTCGTAGTCACCGCCCAGTTCGTCCACGGGCGTGACCTCAAGGCCGCAGACCTGCAGCAGATACGCCCGGCGCAGGAAATGCAGCGCGTCGTAGTCGAAGCCCGCCACCGGGGCGACGTCCCCGGAGAGGCCCGGCATGTAGGCGAAGACGGGGACGGAGGGCAGTCCCGCCTCGTGCAGCGCCTTGTCGTACACAGCGATCTCTTCGGCGAAGGGATTGTCGGGGCTGTGGCACAGCACGTCGACGAGCGGGACCAGCCACAGGTCACAGGCCAAGGGGGCTCCTCATGTCGGACATCGGACGTTCCTCGCGTTCAGGCAGCGTAGTCCGGGCGGACGCCCGCTAGCTGCCCCTGTGCAGATCCCAGATCCACACCCCGTCTACCCACTTTCCGGGCCGGTCAAGGAGTTGCTCCACCGTTGCCCGCAGTGCGGCGTCGTGCTCCTGGGGCGCGAGGACCAGGACGCCCGCCTTCCAGTACGTCAGATCCTCGCGCGCCGCCCTGCGCCAGGCGTCCGTGAGTTGCGGGGCACGGCCCGACGAGCGGACGTCCGCCAGGAGGTTCGAGGTGTTGCGGGGCGAGGCGCCGTAGATGCCGATGCGGTCCGGGCCCCAGGGCCCGTTGAAGTAGCCGCCGGGCAGGCTGAAGCCCAGGTCGGCGGTGGTCTGCCAGTGCAGCGCCTCCGCGCCGGCCGGGTCCGGCAGCGGTATCGGTACGAGGGACTCGCCGTCGCCCACGTACTTCCGCCAGGTCCCGTCGGCGATGAACGCCGGGGGCTGCGCCCGCTCCACCGCACGCAGCGGCGCCGGCACGATCGGCAGGAGCGCGAGGGCGACCGCGGCCACGCCCGCGTACCGCGCCGCCGTCGCCCGGCGCCCGGGAGCCAGGAGGCGGGCGAGCGCCAGTGCGAGCAGCATGCCGAGCGCCGGAGCGCACACCATCGCCACCCGCGACTCGATGACCGACTCGAAGAGCGGGGCGTGCGCCAGGGGCGCCCACGGGCCGGGAAGCACGATGTCCGTCAGCGGAATCCGGAACTTCGGTCCCAGGGAGAGGACCGCCGCCGCGACGGCCGTGAACGCGAGCGCCTTCACCACCGCCTGCTCCCAGAGACGTACGACGACGGCGAAGGCCAGCGCGACCAGGGGCCAGCCATAGAAGGCGTTCTGCTCGGTGGGGTTCTGGGCGAGGGCGCTCGCGGTCTCCGCGCTGCCCGCGAGCGAGCGTTCCGCGAAGGAGAGGAGGGCGAGCGGGCTGTTGCCCGCGTTGTCGCCGTGCAGCACGCTCGTGTAGCTCTGCGGCCCGAAGAACTGCCAGTACAGCGGGAAGGCGACCAGCGGGACCGTGACCGCCACGGCCACCCCGAGGCCGCGCGCCAGGGGCCGGAACGCCTCCCTCGCCACGTCCTTGCGCACCACGCCGTACGCCGCCGCGAACAGCAGCATGCCCATCGCCGCGAGCAGCAGCGGTTCCTCGCCGAGGAAGATCTGGTAGGTGGTGAAGAGGCCGAGGACGACCCCGTCGCGTACAACTCTGTCGCCGTCGCCCTCGCAGAGGCGCAGTGCCCTGTCGATGATCAGCGGGATCATGAACAGGACCATGAAGTTCGGGTGCGCGTGGGCGTGGCTGATCATCGGTGGCGCGAAGGCGGCGAGCGCCGCGCCGACGGCCGCCGCGCCCCGGTGCCGTACGAGACGCCTGAGGATCAACCAGTACCAGGCGACCGCCGTCGCGGCCAGGCCGAGCGTCATCGCCGCGTTCAGGGCTACCGCCGGGCCGAAGAGCCAGGTCACGGGGGCAAAGGGGACGGAGAGGCCGAGCATGACCGTGTTGGCCATGAGGTTCACGCCGTCGGGGAAGTTCTGGAGGGTCGTGAAGAGGGGGTTGTGGAGGTGGCGGACGTTGTCCGCCGTCACCGCGAAGAACCACTCCCACTGGTTCTGGTCCTGGAGGGAGTCGGGGAGATAGCGGTCGCCGGGTGCGACCAGGCGGCCCGAGTAGAGGATGACCGCCATGGAGAGGAAGAGCGCCGCCACGAGCCAATCCGCCGGGCGGACGGCGCGGACCTTGAGCGAGGTCAGTTCGGCGAGGACCTTCACGTAGTCGAAGGGGCGGACCTTCGAGCCCTCCTGGTGCGCCCAGCGCACCGGCACCTCGGCCACCGGCCAGCCGGCGCGGCGGAAGTACTGCAGTATCTCGACGTCTATCCCCCAGCCGCGCAGGCGGGACGCGGCGAAGGCTTCACGGGCACGGTCGCCGTCGAAGAGCTTGAAGCCGCACTGGGTGTCGCGGACTCCGGGGACGGCGACCGTTCGTATCAGGAAATTGCCGCTGCGGCCGAGGAGCTCGCGCAGTCGGTGCTGGTGGGCCTCGATGGTGGCCTCCGCGCCCGCGCGGGAGCCGATCGCCGCCTCGTGGCCGTCGGTGAGCGCCTTGTCCAGGCACTCCAGTTCCTCGATGGGGGTGGCCAGGTCGGCGTCCGTGATCAGTACGCGGTCGCCGCGCGAGGCGAGGACGCCCAGGCGCAGGGCGTGGCCCTTGCCGCGGTTGCGGTCGGAGTGGATCAGCTGGACGCGGACATCGGCGGCCTCGGCGTCGGCCGCGATGTCGGGGGTGGCGTCCGTGGAGCCGTCGTCCACGACGATCAGCTCCCACCGGGGGCGTTCGCCGTCGCCCGCGTAGCCGTCGTCGAGATACGCCCGGATAGCGGCGAGCGTCGGCGCCAGGCGCCGTTCCTCGTTGTAGGCGGGGACGACGACGGTCAGATCCACACTCATGCAGCGGCCGCTAGACGTTCGATGAGGGCGAGCGAGTGGGTGTTGTACTCGTCGATGATTCTGTGCGCGGCCTCGGGGTCGCGGTGCGCGAGGGCGTCGACGAGCTCGGTGTGCCGGGCCCAGAGGGTGCCGCGCAGGTCGCCGTCGCCGCGTTCGACGGCGCGGCGCAGGTAGGTGACGGCGCAGACCCAGGACTGGACGCGGATGCGGTGCAGGAAGTCCGAGAGGTAGGCGTTGCCGAAGAGGGCGCTGAGTTCGCGCCAGAAGCGCAGGTCGTAGCCGATGAGGACGTTCAGGTCGCCCGCGCAGGCGGCGCGGGCGGCTTCCTCGCCGCGGCGGCGTACGGAAAGGAGCGCGGCGGCGGCTTCGCTCTGCGGCTTGGGTCCCAGCGGGGTGCCGTTTCTCGCGAGGTCGCGGAAGATTCCGTCGGCGACGAGCCTGCGGGCCTCCAGCATGCCGCGGTAGTCCGCGAGGGAGTGCTCGTGGACGCGGTAGCCGCGGTGCTGGTCGGCGTCGAGGAGGCCTTGCGCGGCGAGGTTCACCAGGGCTTCGCGGACGGGGGTCGCGGAGACGCCGTACTGCTCGGCGATCTCCTTGACCGTGAACTCCTGGCCCGGCTCCAGACGACCGCCGAGGATCTCGTCGCGCAGCGCGTCGGCGATCTGCTGGCGCAGAGTGCTGCGGATGACGGCGGGGCCGTCGGTGCCGGGCATCTGGGGTCCCTCGGAGTCGTCGTACGGGTCGCACTTGCTTACGAGCACGTCAGACTACGCGGTCGGGGTTCCCGGGGGCCGGGGCCGTTCTCGGGCGCGGGGCAATCGGGTGGGTGGGCGGGAAAGATCCGCCGCGAAGCGGCGGCACAGGCGGCGACGGCCCCGCGGCCGGCAACGGCGGGCGTCGGCCCCGGGCCGGGCCGGGGCGGGGCGGCCCCGGCGCCCGGGGGCCCCGGGGCCGGTCCGGTCAGGCCGTGTGTTCGTCCGCCACCGCCAGCGCGGCGTCAAGGGCCGCCAGGCCCTCCTTGGCCTCCGTGTCCGTGATGTTGCACGGGGGGACCACGTGGGTGCGGTTCATGTTGATGAAGGGCCACAGGCCCTGCTTCTTCGCGGCGGCGCCGAACGCGGCCATCGGGGCGTTCGCCTCGCCCGTGGCGTTGTACGGGACCAGGGGCTCGCGGGTCTCCTTGTTCTTGACCAGCTCCAGGGCCCAGAACATGCCGAGTCCGCGGACCTCGCCGACGCTCGGGTGCCGTTCGGCGAGCTCGGCGAGGGCGGGAGCGATGATCTCCGTGCCGACGCGGGCCGCGTTCTCGACGATGCCCTCGTCCTCCATGGCGTTGATCGTCGCCACCGCGGCCGCGCAGGCCAGCGGGTGGCCGGAGTACGTGAGACCGCCGGGGTAGGGCCTGCGGGCGAACGTGTCGGCGATGGCGGAGGAGATCGCGACGCCGCCGAGCGGGACGTAACCGGAGTTCACGCCCTTCGCGAAGGTGAGGAGGTCGGGGACGATGCCGCCGTCGAAGTGGTCGGCGGCGAACCACTTGCCGGTACGCCCGAAGCCCGCCATCACCTCGTCCAGGATGAGGACGATGCCGTGCCGGTCGCAGATCTCGCGGACGCCCTTGAGGTAGCCCGGCGGCGGGGTCATGATGCCGGCGGTTCCGGGGACGGATTCGAGGATGATCCCCGCGATGGTCGCGGGGCCCTCGAAGGCGATGGTGTCCTCCAGGTGCTGGAGGGCGCGCTCGCACTCCTGCTGCTCGTTCTCGGCGTAGAACGCGCTGCGGTAGAGGAACGGCGCCCAGAAGCGGACGACGCCCGCCGAGCCGGTGTCGGAGGCCCAGCGGCGGGGGTCGCCGGTGAGGTTGATCGCGGCGGCGGTGGCGCCGTGGTACGAGCGGTAGGCCGAGAGGACCTTGGGGCGGCCGGTGTGGAGGCGCGCCATGCGGGTCGCGTTCTCCACGGCCTCCGCGCCGCCGTTGGTGAAGAAGATCTTGTCCAGGTCGCCGGGGGTCCGCTCGGCGATGAGGCGTGCGGCCTCGGAGCGGGCTTCCACGGCGAAGGCGGGGGCGAAGGTCGTCATCTCCGCCGCCTGCTTCTGGATCGCGGCGACGACCTTCGGGTGCTGGTATCCGATGTTCGTGAAGACGAGGCCGCTGGTGAAGTCGAGGTAGCGGTTGCCTTCGTAGTCCCAGAAGTACGAGCCCTCGGCGCCGGCTACGGCGAGGGGGTCGATCAGCTCCTGGGCGGACCAGGAGTGGAACACGTGTGCGCGGTCTGCTGCCTTTACGGCGGCGCCGACCTGGGGGTTCGGGTTCGGCTGAGGGGTCATGGGGGCGAGGGTAAGTGTCCACGGTGTGGACTGCACATGGGCGTCCTGTTTCGCGGGGGCGGGGGGCACTGGACAGTGTGTCGGGGGCTTTTCCCCGACCCCGCCCGCCGGACGGACTATCAGTCGTCCGCCACCACCCTCGCCCCCGGCCGCCCGTCCGCCCCGCAGCGGATCTCGTACGGCAGGTCGTCCTGGTCATCGTCGTCGTCGCTCGGTTCCGCTTCCAGACGGGCCACCCTGCCCGGGCCCCGTTCCACGTCGTCGTCGATGTGGAAGCCGTCCGACGGGCTCCACGAGACCAGGTACACCGTGCCGTCCTTCCGGCACTCGACCGTCGCCGTTCCGCCCGTGAAGCGCAGGGTCGACCGCTCCGATACCGGTTTGGGGGGCGTGCTGGACGGCGAAGGCGATTTCGGCGGGGGAGACGCCGATGCCGACGTAGCTGCAAGGGCTCTCTCCACCGCGCCCTCGTCCAGGGGACGGCTGTGCGCCGCGTTGCCGCTGTCCGAACTGGCCAGCTGCCAAGCGCCCAGCGCTCCTGCGGCCGTACCCATCGCCACCCATGCCGCGGTCACCGCCGCGCTCCGCCACTTCCTCATCCGGCCACTGTGCCGCACAGTTTCCTAACGCCCGGTTAAGGGCTGCCCAAAGCACCTGACTACGGTGGATGTATGGCCCATCTTCTCGTCGTGGAGGACGATCCCCAGCTGCGCGGTGCCCTGGTGCGGGCTCTGCGCGACAAAGGACATGCCGTCGCCACCGCGCCCAGCGGCATGGCAGGTCTGGACGCCGCGGTCACCCACCGCCCCGACCTCGTCGTGCTCGACCTGGGGCTTCCGGACGTGGACGGCGGGCAGGTTCTTCGCATGCTGCGTGCCGTCAGCGACGTACCCGTCATCGTCGCGACCGCCCGCGACGACGAACCGGAGATGGTGGCCGTCCTGGAGAACGGCGCCGACGACTACATCGTCAAGCCGTTCGGCGCCGCCCAGCTGGACGCCCGTATCAAGGCGGTCCTGCGCCGCCTCGGTGCCGCCGAAGTGGCCGAGGAGCCCCTGCGCGTGGGGGGTCTGGCCATCGATCCGGCCGCTCGCGAAGTCACCCTGGACGACGGTCCTCTCGATCTCACCCCCCGTGAGTTCGACCTGCTCTCCTACCTCGCCCACCGCCCCGGCCAGGTCATCTCCCGCCGCGAACTCCTCGCCGAGGTATGGCAGCAGCCCCTCGGCGGCGCCGACAAAACCGTCGACGTCCATCTCTCCTGGCTCCGCAGAAAGCTCGGCGAGACCGCTCAGGCGCCTCGCTACCTCCACACGGTCCGCACGGTGGGCGTAAAGCTGACGCCCCCCGAAGAGAGCCCCGCCCCCCAAGACCCGGCGGCCGGCTGATGCGACGCAGTCTTCTCCTCCTCACCGCCGCCACCACCGCCCTCGTACTCACCGCCCTCCTCGTCCCCCTCACCCTCCTCACCCGCACCCACGCCGCCGACCGCACCACCGCCGAGGCCACCGCCCGTGCCCAGTGGGTGGCGCACGCCATCGGGCCCGCCCTCGCGACCCCGGACGAGCGTGAGACCGCTGAGCAGACCGTGGAGAGCGTCAACACGCAGGATCTGCCGACCACTTCGCTCGTCCTCGCCGACGGCAGCGTCATCGGGCCCGATCCCGGCGGGGCGCCCCGCGTCACGGACTCCATCCGCCTGGCCCGCACCGGACGCGCCTTCACCTACGAACCCTCCACCGGCGGGCGTCAGGTCCTCGTCCCCGTGCAGGGGGCCGCCGGCGGTACGGCCGTGGTGCAAGTGACCCTCAGCGACAAGCAGCTGTACGCGGGGACCATGACCTCCTGGCTCGTGCTCGCCGGGATCGGGGTCGGCCTCGTCCTCATCGGTCTTCTCCTCGCCGACCGCCTCGGCGCCCGCCTTGTCGGCGCCACCCGCCGCCTCGCCCGCACCGCGGACCGCTTGGCCGCAGGCGACCTCACCGCGCGCGCCACCCCGGAAGGCCCGCCCGAACTGCGCCTGGTCGCTGGCCAGCTGAACCACCTCGCCACCCGCATCGACGAACTCCTCACCGCCGAGCGCGAGAACGCCGCCGACCTCGCCCACCGCCTGCGCACCCCCGTGGCCGCCCTGCGCCTGGACGCGGAGACCCTCCGCGACTCGGAGGAGGCCCAGCGCATCGCCGCGGACGTCGCCGCCCTGGAACGCAGCGTCGACGACGTGATCCGTAAGGCCCGCCGCCCATTGCGGGACGCCCCTTACGCGGACCTGGCCGCCGTGGCCCGCGAACGCGCGGCCTTCTGGCTGCCGTTGGCAGAGGATCAAGGACGTACGACGGAGACCGAGACAGGGTCAGCGGCGGAAGCCGCTCCCGTACCCGTGCCCGAAGACGACCTCACCGCCGCCATCGACGCCCTCATCGGCAACGTCCTCGACCACACCCCCCAGGGCACCCCGTTCCGCATCACCGTCCGCACCACCCCGGAAGGACAGGCCGAACTCACCGTCGCCGACGAAGGACCCGGCCTCCCCGCGACCTACGCGGCCGCACGCGGTTCCAGCGGCGGCGGCTCCACGGGGCTCGGCCTGGACATCGCCCGCCGCACGGCGGAATCCGCGGGCGGCACCTTCGACATGGCGTCGGACGCCAACCGCGGCACCCGCGTGACGCTCACCTTCCCGCGTGCGCCCCGGACGCCTCCGCAGCCCTCGGAAACGCGACCCGGACCGCCCGGGCCCACCGATTGACCCCGAGCTCCGGCCGCAGCGCGGCGAAGCCGCCGCAGTACTTCGTGAAGTCGGCGGCCCGCACTCCGTACCGGTGCAGGACCCGGTCGGCCTCGGTCAGGTGCCCTTGCGTCTTGGTCTCCACCAGGACGAGCCCGGAGTCCGCCGCCACCGACCGCCCCGTGGCCACGTCCCGCACCACGAGCCCGGCATCACACGTGATCCGCTGCCCGTCGGCCACGAAGGTCGCCCGCTGGTACTCCGTGACCAGGGCCGTGGTCAGACCGCCCGGAGCCTCGATTCCGTACGACCCGCTCAGCACACCCGCGAGGAAGCCCTGGCGCTCGGAGTCGAGCACACGGTCGTCGCCCTCAAGACGCTGCCGGTGCTTGACCGTCTCGCCGCGGCCGCTCTTCAGCTTGATCTCGAACTGCCGCTCGCCGCTGTCCTGGTAGACCCGCTCCCGGATGCGGTAGCGCAGCCGCCTGCCCTGCCGGTGATGGTGATAGGTGAGCAGCTCAGGGGTGTCGTAGTACGTCGAGTGGTAGCTGAACCAGCGCTTTCCGCCGATGCTCAGGGCCCGGAAGGGGCCCGAGGCGCGGCGCGGGTCCGTGAGGAGCGCGGCCAGGTCGTCGAAGATCTCGACCGGCACGAGATAGCTGTTGTCGTAGCGGGCGAGCAGTTCGGCGCGCGCGTTGACCTCGTCGAGCGAGATGGGGTGCGCGGCGAGTGCGGCGCGTCCGATGGCGCGTACGGCGGGGTTCACACGGTCTCCTTCTGGGGGACGGGGGCAGGCGTGCGGGACCGGGTCGTGCGGCGTCGTGGTGCTGTACGTATGAACTCCCCGGCCCGCTCGGAAGGTTCCGGTTGCCGGAAGCGGACTTCCAGAACCATCAGGTCACGGACGTAGTCGATCTCCTGGACGGTCCAGCCGAGCGGCTCGCCCAGGCGCCGCGACAGCTCGGCACGCAGGGCGGTCTCCTCGCGGTACACGGCGTCCAGAGTGATGACCGCACGCCGGTCACCGGCGAAGAGGCGGGGATGGTCGGCGCCGTACATCACCAGGAGCAGCACGGCCGCGAGCCCGGCGGCGACCGGCAGATCGAGGCCCGGAAGGCCGCAGAGCAGGCCCAGGACGAGGGTGATGAAGTAGTACGCCACCTCCTGGTGCTGCACCGCGTCCGAGCGGAGCCGGACGATCGAGAGCACCCCGAAGAGCCCGAACCCGAGCGCGAGACCGCCGTTGCCGCCGGCGCTCGCGAGGGCGGAGACGACCGCGAAGAGCGCGACGTTCAGGGCGAGGTAGGCGGGCACCAACTCCCTTCTGCGGTGGCGTGGATAGAAGACCCCGAAGGTCAGGAGGGTCACGGCCACCAGATCGAGGCCGAGATGGGCGGCCATCTGTCCGAGGTTCTCTGCGCTGTCCATGACCAGGACGCTAGGGAACGGCGGGTTAAGGGCGCCCCCAGCGGGAGTTAACGAGCCCCGGACGGTCGCACGGCCGAGTATCGGCGATGCATTGACAGCATGCTGTCTTTTTGACAGCATGCTTACATACGCACCGACACAGGCACCATGCACCACGCCATGAACCACCCCACCCCGTGGAGGCAGTCATGACCCGCAAGCCCGTGCACCTCGCCGTTTACGACACGCTCGCCGACTGGGAGCCCGGTTACGCCACCGCGTACCTCGCCCGCGCCGGGTACGAGATCCGCACCGTCGCCGCCGACTCGTCCGCCCCCGTCACCACGGCGGGCGGCGTCCGCATCCAGCCCGACCTGGCCCTCGCCGACCTGCGTCCCGAGGACAGCGAACTGCTGATACTGCCCGGCGCCGATCTGTGGGACACGGGCGACGACCTCGCCCCCTTCGGCCGCGCGGCCCGCGCCTTCCTCGACGCGGACGTGCCGGTCGCCGCGATCTGCGGGGCCACCGCCGGGCTCGCCCGCGAAGGGCTGCTCGACGAGCGCACGCACACCAGCGCCGTGTCGTTCTACCTCGCGGCCACCGGATACAAGGGCGGCGAGCGGTACGTGGACGCCGACGCCGTCACGGACGGCGGGCTGATCACGGCGGGGCCGACCGAGCCCGTGGCCTTCGCCCGCGAGATCCTCGGGCGGCTCGGCGCCTTCGAGGGCGCGAAGCTGGACGCCTGGTACCGCCTGTTCCACGACTCGGACGCGTCCGCCTACGAGGTGCTCGAATCGTGAGCGCCGACCGCGACCAGGCGTCTGCCGACCGCGACGAAGCGCCCGAGGAGCGGGTGCGGGAGCAGCAGGACCTGTTCTCCCGCACCGCCCTCGGCGCCTTCCGCCTCAACGGCCAATTCCTCTCCGTGGCGGACGACTTGGCCAAGACGGGCGACCTCACCGCCGCCTGGTGGCAGGTGCTCGGCGCCGTCCTGCGCGAGCCCCTGCCCGTCGCCGGGATCGCCCGCGCGATGGGCATCACCCGGCAGAGCGTGCAGCGCATCGCCGATCTCCTCGTGCGCCGCGGCCTCGCCGAGTACGTGCCGAACCCCGCCCACCGCCGCGCCAAGCTCCTGCGCCCCACGGACGAGGGCCTGGCCGCCGTCAGGAAGATCGACCCCGGCCACGCGGCATGGGCCGCCCGGCTCTCGGACGCGCTCGGCGAGGAGGAATTCGCCGAGACCGTAAGGGTGTTGGAGCGGCTTTCCGGCGTCCTGTCCGGCCTGGATACGGAACAACCCGTTACGGAGCCGTAGCAGGCAGTCCGTGCGCCGATGTCGCAGCGCCCCACTATCCTCGATCTGTTGCACACCAACGGGGGAGGTCGCGCGGCGATGGAAAAGCTCGGGCCCGGGGATCCACAGCGAATAGGCGCCTACCGGCTGCTCGCGCGGCTCGGCGCGGGCGGCATGGGGCACGTCTATCTGGCGCGGTCCGACCGGGGACGTACGGTCGCGGTGAAGCTGGTGCGTGAAGAACTCGCCGAACAGGAGGAGTTCAGGAACCGCTTCCGGCAGGAAGTGCAGGCGGCGCGGCGGGTCGGCGGCGCGTGGACGGCGCCGGTGCTCGACGCGGACACCGACGCGACGATCCCCTGGCTGGCCACGGGATATGTCGCGGGGCCCTCGCTCCAGAGCGTCATCTCGCACGACCACGGGCCGCTGCCCGAGCGGTCCGTGAAGATACTGGCCGCCGGACTCGCCAACGCGCTCAAGGACATTCACGCGGCGGGCCTCATCCACCGCGACCTCAAGCCGTCGAACGTACTCGTCACGATCGACGGACCCCGCGTCATCGACTTCGGCATCGCCCGCGCGCTCGAAACGGTGACCGACGGCGGTCTGACCCGCACCGGCGCGCTCGTCGGCTCGCCCGGATTCATGGCGCCCGAGCAGGTGCGGGGCGACCGGATCACGCCCGCGTGCGACGTGTTCTGCCTGGGTTCCGTCCTCGCGTACGCGGCTTCGGGCGCGCTGCCGTTCGGCACGGCCAACAGCGGCGTGCACGCGATGATGTTCCGCATCGCGCAGGAGGAGCCGAACCTTCAGGACCTTCCGGAGGAGCTGGCCGAGCTCGTCGGCGACTGCCTGCGCAAGAACCCCGCGGACCGGCCCTCGCTGCAGCAGCTCCTTGAGCGGACCGGCGCGGAGGACACGCTCGGCGACGGCGGCCGGACGCGCGACCCTTGGCTGCCGGGGGCGCTCGTGGCTCAACTTGGGCGTCACGCCGTGCAGTTGCTGGACACGGAGGACCCGGACGAGGGCGGGTCCCAGGCGCCGCCCGCGCAAGGCCCTGGAGGAACGGCGAACCCGCCGGTGTCGCTCGCGCCGCCGAGAGAACTGACGGCGGGGAACAGCGAGGGCGCCGCGCCCAAGCCGGCCTGGGCCGACAGTGGGGCTGGGGCTGGAGCCGGGGCCGCCGCCGGAGCCGCTGCTGCTGCTGCTGCCAAGCCCGCGCCCGTCGAAGGGGACACCCCGCCGCCGCCCGGCAACCCGGGCGACTCCTCCCTCGACCACCTCCCCACGATGATCACCAACGGCCAGGCACCGCCCCCCACTCCCCCGCCGGGCCCGTCGTACGGCTACCCACAACAGCACCCCCAGCCCCAGCAGCACCCCCACACCCCGCCTCCCGGCTACGGCTACCCCCAGCAGGGCCCGTACGGACCGACGCCTCCCTACGGACCCACACCTCCGTACGGCCCTCTCGTCCACCCCCGGCCCGAGCCCCCGCGCCGCAGCGGCCGGTCCACCGCCGCGCTCATCGCGGTGGCCGTCATAGTGGCCATAGGAGCGGGCGGCACGGTGTACGCGGTGATGAAGGGCGACGGCACCACGAAGGCGGGCGGCACGAACTCCAAGTCGCCCTCCGACAGCGCTCCTTCGACGCCGGGCACGCCGTCCGGGGAGGACTCGTCTCAGGCCGAGGACCCGCCCACGACTCCCGCTTCCAAGGAGGAGGACGGCACCGTCCCTGACAAGTTCCTCGGCACCTGGAACGGCTCCATCCAGAACGACCTGGGCAGCAACTCCCGCCAACTCGTGCTCCAGCAGGGCGACGTCGGCGACACGATCATCTCGATCACGGCGGACGGCCCGACCGACACGGGCGGCACGTACCACTGCGTGTTCCAGGGCAAGCTGGAGTCGGCGAGCGGCAACACCCTGCGCGTCGGCCCGACGGACGTGATCGTCGGCGAGCCCGCGACCTCCTGCAAACCGGGCCAGGCGAGCACGATCACCCTGCTCTCGAACGGCAGGCTGCACCGCGAGAACACCGGCACGGACAAGGGCCTGACGTACGACAAGCAAGGTTGAGCGGGAGCGGGAAACGACGGAGGGGCGCCCCGGCAGAGCCGGAGCGCCCCTCGGTCACGCGGCTAGATGAACGAGTTGATCTCGATCGTCTCCGTGCGGCCCGGGCCCACGCCGATCGCGGAGATCGGGGCGCCGGACATCTCCTCCAGGGCCTTCACGTAACCCTGCGCGTTCTTCGGCAGGTCGGAGAAGGTCTGGGCCTTGGTGATGTCCTCGGACCAGCCGGGGAGGTACTCGTAGACCGGCTTCGCGTGGTGGAAGTCCGTCTGGTTGTACGGGAGTTCCTCGACGCGCTTGCCGTCGATCTCGTACGCCACGCAGACCGGGATCTGCTCCCAGCCGGTCAGGACGTCCAGCTTCGTGAGGAAGAAGTCCGTCAGGCCGTTCACGCGGGTCGCGTAGCGCGCGATCGGCGCGTCGAACCAGCCGCAGCGCCGGTCGCGGCCGGTGGTGACGCCGCGCTCGCCGCCGATGCGGCGCAGGTCCTCGCCGTCCTGGTCGAAGAGCTCGGTCGGGAACGGGCCCGCGCCGACACGCGTGGTGTACGCCTTCAGGATGCCGATGACGCGGCTGATCTTCGTCGGGCCCACGCCCGTACCCGTGCAGGCGCCGCCCGCGGTCGGGTTCGAGGAGGTGACGAAGGGATACGTGCCGTGGTCCACGTCCAGGAGCGTGCCCTGGCCGCCCTCGAACAGGACGACCTTGTCCTCGTCGAGCGCGTCGTTGAGGATCAGCGTCGTGTCGGCGACGTACTGCTTGATGTTCTCGCCGTGCTCCATGAGCTGCTCGACGATCTGGCCGACCTCGATGGCGCGGCGGTTGTAGAGCTTGGTGAGGAGCTGGTTCTTGACCTCGAGAGCCGCCTCGACCTTCTGCTCCAGGATCGACTGGTCGTAGAGGTCCTGGACGCGGATGCCGGTGCGGTTGATCTTGTCGGCGTACGTCGGGCCGATGCCGCGCCCGGTCGTACCGATCTTGCGCTTGCCGAGGAAGCGTTCCGTCACCTTGTCGACGGTCACGTTGTACGGCGTGATGATGTGCGCGTTACCGCTGATCAGAAGCTTCGACGTGTCGACGCCGCGCTCGTTCAGACCGCTCAGCTCGGAGAGCAGGACCGACGGGTCGACGACGACTCCGTTGCCGATGACGGGCACGCAGTCCGGGGAGAGAATCCCGGAAGGGAGGAGATGCAGCGCGTACTTCTGGTCGCCTACGACGACCGTGTGGCCGGCGTTGTTGCCGCCCTGGTAGCGCACTACATAGTCCACGGAGCCACCGAGCAGGTCAGTGGCCTTTCCCTTGCCTTCGTCACCCCACTGAGCACCGAGCAGCACAAGTGCGGGCACAGGCGTACACCCCTTCCGGGCGGGGCATGTCCAAGGTCTGGGGGCCGTAGCCGCCGTATGGGTGTGCCTTGGATGCTGCCCCGGAATAGACGAAGCCCCTGGCGCAATAGCGCAAGGGGCTCTTGCACAAAGATGCTACCCGAGGACGAAAGAAAGGGCGCACGTTGTCGGCTCGCGACCAGCTGCTAGTCGTCATCGACCCGGTCGCCCGGCGCACGGACGGTGAGTCGGTACGGATTGCGAAAGACGTACTCGGCGCGGGAGCCGCCGTCCGGATATGCCTGCCGGAGGGCCCTGAGGAGTTTGCGAAAGCCCTGGTCAAAAGGGGTGCCCGGCGTCCCGTGGTGATCGGCGACGATCGGGCGCTGCTGCGTGCCGTGACGGTTCTGCACCGCGAGCGCGAGCTCGATTCCTGTGCGGTTTCGGTCGTTCCGGTGGGGGCTTCCCAGGTACTTTCGCTCTCGCTCGGGGTTCCTTCGGGAGCCGTGGCGGCGGCCCGCGCGGTGCTCGAAGGGGTCGAGCGGCGGCTTGATCTGCTCGTCGACGACAGCGACGGGGTGGTCCTGGGCAACCTGCGGATCCCGCCCGTCGCGTCCCCGGCCCCGGATCCGGACCCGGCTTCCGGGGGCACGCCGGTGGACGCCCACCCGTGGCTGCGCACCTGCCAGTCGTTCGTACGCACTCTCGCGCGCCCCGCGCGCGTGGCGTCCGCTCCGGGGCCCGCGCCCGCGCGGCTGCGGGTGGAGGCGGACGGCGTGCTCGTGGTGGACCTGGACCAGCCGGTGGAGGGGATCTCGGTGAGCCCCGGACCCGACGGCCTCGCGCAGGTCGAGGTCAGACCCTCCTCGGTGGGCGCGGCGACGGAGGCCCTGCGGGCGCGGGCACGGACGATCACCGTGTCCGGGGCGGACTTCCGCTACCGGGCGGACGCGGTGGTCGGAGGGCCCGTGCGGACCCGGACGTGGTCGGTCAGGACGGGGGCGTGGGGCTTGACGCTGCCTCGGTGACTTTCGGGGGCGGCGGTCTCACCGGCGGCCTCACTGGCAGCCTCGCCGGCAGCCTCCGACCGAGCAGGTTCACCGGCAGCCTCCGGCCGAGCGGGCGCTACTTGCCGAAGAGGCTCTCGCGGTGCACCCGCCACCGCTCCAGCATCCCGTCGAGCTCCAGCTGGACGAACTCGAAGAAGGCGAGCGTCTCGGCCATGCGCCGGCCCGCGGGGGTGTCGGGGCCCAGGCTGGCGACGCCGTCGTTCAGGGCGCTCTCCCAGCGCTTGAGGATCCCGTCACGGTTGGCCAGCGCCTCGTACCACTGATTGCTGTGCACCCGGAAGATGTCGCGCCGGGTGCCGGGCTCGCGCTCACGGGAGACCATGTGCTGCTGCGTGAGGTAGCGGACGGCGCCCGAGACCGCCGCCGGGCTCACCTGGAGCCGCTCGCCCAGCTCGGCCGATGTCAGCGCGCCCGAGTCCGAGGCGAGGAGCGCCGCGAAGATCCGCGCGGGCATCCGCGGCATGCCCGCCTCGACCAGCTGCGCGGCGAACTGCTCCACGAAGCGCGAGACGACCTCCTCGTCACGCCCTCCGTCACGCTCCCCGTCACGCGCCGCCACTTCGTCGGACCCCCGGAACCCGTTGGGCATCTGCCGATCATCTCCCCTGCTCCGCCGGTCGGTCGTGATCGAGTTTATACGGTTTCTTAACTTCACAAATTTGTGAAACCAGCGTACGTTCTGAAACATGACGAAGGCAATCACCGTCTCCGGACTGCACAAGTCGTTCGGACGGACGCACGCGCTTGACGGTCTCGACCTCGACGTCGAGACCGGCGAGGTCCACGGCTTCCTCGGCCCCAACGGCGCCGGGAAGTCCACGACCATCCGGGTCCTCCTCGGCCTTCTCCGCGCCGACTCCGGAGCCGCCCAGCTCCTCGGCAAGGACCCGTGGAGCGACGCCGTCGAACTGCACCGGCGGGTGGCCTACGTACCGGGTGACGTCACCCTGTGGCGCAACCTCTCCGGCGGCGAGGTCATCGACCTCTACGGGAAGCTGCGCGGCGGCCTCGACGCGGCCCGCAGGGCCGACCTCATCGAGCGGTACGAACTCGACCCGACCAAGAAGGGGCGTACGTACTCCAAGGGCAACCGGCAGAAGGTCGCCCTCGTCGCCGCCTTCGCGTCCGACGTCGACGTGCTCATCCTCGACGAGCCGACCTCCGGGCTCGACCCGCTCATGGAGGAGGTCTTCCAGAGCTGCGTCGAGGAGGAGCGCGACCGGGGCCGCACCATCCTGCTCTCCTCGCACATCCTCAGCGAGGTGGAGACGCTCTGCGACCGCGTCAGCATCATCAGGAAGGGCACGACCGTCGAGACCGGGTCGCTGGCCGACCTGCGCCACCTGACGCGGACCAGCGTCACCGCCGAGCTGGCGAAGCCGCCGAACGGGCTCAGGGCGCTGCCCGGCGTCCACGACGTCGACGTGTCCGGCAACCGCGTCAAGCTCCAGGTCGAGACCGACAAGCTGGACGCGGTGCTGCGCTCGCTCACCGAATCCGGCGTCCGCTCGCTCCTCTCCACGCCGCCCACGCTCGAAGAGCTCTTCCTGCGGCACTACCAGGACGACGTGCGGACCGACGAGACCGACGAGATGGTGTCGCGATGACCGCCGTGGCCATGGCGCGGTTCGGAACGCGCACCGGCGGATCGCGTCAACTGGCAGGTACGGGTGCCCTGTTGAGGCTCGCCCTGCGGCGCGACCGCATCATGCTGCCCGTCTGGGTGTTCATCGTCGCCGGTCTGGTCCTCGCCATGCCGGGCGCCCTGGAGCAGTCGTACGGCACGGCTGCCGAGCGGTCCGACGCCATGCGGTCGATGAACGCCAACTCCTCGATGCGGGCGCTGTACTCGCCGGTCTTCGGGGACTCCATCGGCGCGCTCTCCGCCTGGCGCATCGGCGTCTACGCCGCGATCCTCGCCGCCGCGATGAGCCTGATCATCGTCGTACGGCACACCCGTGACGAGGAGGAGACCGGGCGGCAGGAGATGCTCTCCGCCGCGATGGTGGGGCGGCGCGCGCCGCTGACCGCCGCGCTGCTCGCCGCGTTCGTGGCGAACGCGGCCGTGGCGCTGCTCATCGCGGGCGGCATGGCCGGGCGGGGCTCCGGCGGGGCGCTCGCGCTGGGGCTCGGCATCGCGGGCACCGGCATGCTCTTCGCCACCATGGCGGCGATCGTCGCCCAGCTCACGGAGAGCGCGCGCCTCGCCAAGGGGCTGACCTCCGGGGTGCTCGGCGCCGCGTACGTGCTCAAGGCCGCGGGGGACGCCGGGACCGGGGGCGGCGAGTCCGTGCTGACCTGGCTCTCTCCGCTCGGGTGGGTGGAGAACCTGCGGGCCTTCGCCGGTGAGCGGTGGTGGGTGCTGCTCCTGATCGGCGGCGCGATCGTGGCGCAGGGCGCCCTCGCGTACGACCTCGCGGGCCGCCGTGACGTCGGCATGAGCTTCCTGCCGACCCGGCCGGGGCCCGCGAGGGGCAAGCTCGGCACGGCGGGCGCACTGGCCTGGCGGCTGCAGCGCGGCAGCGTGGTCGGCTGGGTGCTCGGCTTCCTGGCCTCCGGCGTCGTCTTCGGCGGGATGGCCGAGGGCGCGGCGGACATCGTCGGCGACAACCGCAACACCCGCGACATCATCCAGCGCATGGGCGGCCAGTCCGGCCTCACGGACGCCTTCCTCTCCACCATGGTCGGCATGCTGGGCATGATCGCCGCGCTGTACGTCGTCGCCTCGGTGCTTCGGCTGCACGGCGAGGAGACCTCGCAGCGGGCGGAGCCGGTTCTCGCCAACGCGGTGGGGCGGCTGCGGTGGGCCGCGGGGCATCTCGTCATCGCCTTCGGCGGTGCGCTGCTCCTGATGCTGGTGGGCGCCTTCGGTCTCGCCCTCGGGTACGGGAAGGACCTCGGGCCGATCATGGGCGCGTGCCTGGTGCAGGTGGCCGCGATCTGGGCGGTCGGGGGGCTCGCGGTGCTGCTTGTGGGGGCGGTCCCTCGGGCGGCGGTGGCTGCGTGGGCGGTGGCCGGGGTCTGTCTTGCGATCGGCTGGATCGGGCCCGCGCTTGACCTTCCGCAGGTGGCGATGGATCTGTCTCCGTACGGGCATCTGCCCAAGCTGCCCGGCGGGGGGATGGAGTGGGGGCCGGTTGTGGTGCTGCTCGGCATCGCTGTGGGGCTGGTTGCCGTGGGCCTGGCGGGGTTGCGGCGCAGGGACATGACGTCGTAGCCGGGGCGTCGGGCCATCCCCCCCGTTACCCCCGTGTAGTACCTGCGACGGACCCCCGGGAACCCCTCCCTGGCGGGACGACCCTCCGCCCCCGTCCCCGTACCTTCGTAAGCGTGACTGATGCGACCAAGACCGCCCGCGGCAACTCCCGCAGCCCGGAGTTCCGCCTGGCCATGAGCGCACTCGGAGGGCTCCGCCAGGACCTCTTCCGCGGCGCCTTCGCCTACCGCCCGCTGCCCCAGACGCCTACGGACGGCTCGCTGGCCCGGCGCCTTCCGGCCCGGATACGCCCGTACTCCGGGTGGGCTCCGCACGCGGCGGTCGGGGTGGCGGCCTTCTTCGTCTTCCTCGTCGGGTACGCGGACGACGGCGGCGGCCTCGGCTACGTGCTCACCGGGCTCATCCCGGCCGGCGCCGTCGTCATGACCCTGGTCAGGCCCGTCGGCGCCTGGTGGGTCCTGCTCGCGAGCACGCCCTTCTCCGGCGCCATCGGATACGCCTGGGACGACCATCCATGGACGGCCAGCGTCTTCATCGCGAACATCGTCGTGATGACGGTGGTCACCCTGCGGACCCGGCCGCGCACCGCCGCGTGGATGTGGGTGGGCACCGCGCTCTTCGGCATCGGCTCCGAGGTCTTCCTCAGCCCCGGCTACGGCACGAACACCCCGGAGATGCTCTTCTTCTCCGCGCTCGCCCTGCTCGCCGCCTCTCTGGTGCACATCCGCCGCGAGGCCAGGCACGAGGTCAGCGTGCAGCGGACGGTCACCGAGATGGAGCGCGGCAAGCGCACGCTCCTGGAGGAGCGGACGACCATCGCGCGCGAACTGCACGACGTCGTCGCGCACCACATGTCCGTGGTCGCCATCCAGGCGGAGGCCGCGCCCTACCGCGTCGAGAACCCGCCGCCCGAGCTGGAGCAGGCGTTCGTCACCATCCGCGAGAACGCCGTGGCCGCGCTGACCGAGCTGCGCCGCGTCCTCGGTGTCGTACGAGCCGAGGACTACGAGGCGCCGGACGCCCCGCAGCCCACCCTCGCCGACCTCGACCGGCTCATCGCGAACGTCCGCGAGACCGGCCTCGACGTCGAGAAGGTGATCACCGGCGCGGTCCGCGAGCTCCCGCAGGGCGTCGAGCTCTCCGCGTACCGCATCGTCCAGGAGGCGCTGAGCAACACCCTGCGCCACGCACCCGGCGCCACGGCCCGCGTCGAGGTCGGCTACGTGCTTGGCGGGCTCGGCCTGCGCATCGTCAACGGGCCCGCGACCGGCCTGGTCAAGCCCTCCCCCGGAGCGGGCCACGGCCTGACCGGCATGCGCGAACGTGTCACCATGCTGGACGGCGAGATGACCACTGAGAACACCGAGGACGGTGGCTACGAAGTCACCGTCTTCCTGCCCGTCGCGTCCGCGTCGGAGCCCACCGGAGGCCGGGAATGACGATCCGCGTACTGATCGCCGACGACCAGATGATGGTCCGCGAAGGCTTCTCCGTCCTGCTCAACGCGATGCCGGACTTCGAGGTCGTGGGCGAGGCGGTCAACGGCCGCGAGGCGGTCGAACGCGTCCGCGAACTCGAACCGGACGTCGTCCTGATGGACATCCGCATGCCCGAGCTGAACGGCATCGAGGCGACCCGCGAGATCGTCGCGGCGGACGTCGAGTCGAAGGTCCTCGTCCTGACCACCTTCGACCTCGACGAGTACGTCTACCAGGCGCTGCGCGCGGGCGCCTCCGGCTTCCTCCTGAAGGACGCCTCCGCCCGTCAACTGGCGGACGGCGTAAGGGTGGTGGCGGCGGGCGAGGCCCTGCTCGCGCCCTCCGTGACGCGCCGCCTCATCACCGAGTTCTCCAAGCTGGGCGAGACGCCCCGCCTCTCGGCGACGGTCCAGGCACAGCAGTACGGCGAGCTCACCGAGCGCGAGACGGAGGTGCTCGTCCTCATCGCCCAGGGCCTGTCCAACGGGGAGATCGCCTCGCGCCTCGTGGTCGCCGAGTCCACGATCAAGACCCACGTGAGCCGCATCCTGGTGAAACTGGGCCTGCGCGACCGCACCCAGGCAGCGGTATTCGCGTACGAGGCAAGGCTGGTCACCCCCGGCTGAGCCCCATTACCGTCCCTCCATGGACGCCACGAACACCCCCTTCGCCCCCTGGGCTCCCGAGTTCATCGCCGACCCGTACCCCGCCTACGCGCAGCTGCGGGACGCCGGGCGTGTGCACTACTTCGCGGCGACCGATCAGTGGCTCGTCCCGCACCATGCCGACGTATCGGCGCTGCTCCGGGACCGGCGGCTCGGGCGGACCTATCTGCACCGGTTCACCCACGAGGAGTTCGGGCGGCACGCGCCGCCGGCCGGGCACGAGCCGTTCCACGTCCTGAACGACAACGGCATGCTCGACCTGGAGGCGCCCACCCACACCCGCATCCGGCGCCTGGTGTCGAAGGCGTTCACGCCGCGCACGGTGGAGCGGCTGCGGCCGTACGTCGAGGGGTTGGCGGACCGGCTCGTGCGGGATCTCGTCGCCGACGGGGGCGGGGATCTCGCCGCCCGCGTCGCCGAGCCGCTGCCGGTGGCCGTCATCGCGCAGATGCTGGGCATCCCGGAGGAGGACCGGGGCCAACTGCGGCCCTGGTCGGCCGACATCTGCGGGATGTATGAACTGAAGCCCTCCGAGGAGACCGCCGCGCGGGCGGTCACCGCATCGCTCGAATTCTCGGCCTACCTGCGCGAACTCATCGCCGTGCGGCGCGAGAAGCCCGGCGACGATCTGATCTCCGGGCTCATCGCCGCATACGAGGACGGGGAATCCCTCAGCGAGCAGGAGATGATCTCCACCTGCGTGCTGCTGCTCAACGCGGGGCACGAGGCGACGGTCAACGCCACCGTCAACGGCTGGTACGCCCTCTTCCGCAACCCGGAACAGCTCGCCGCCCTGCGCGCCGATCCAGAGGGGCTGGCCCCCACCGCCGTAGAAGAGCTGATGCGGTACGACACCCCGTTGCAGCTCTTCGAACGGTGGGTCCTGGACGACATCGAGATCGACGGCACCGTCATCCCGCGCGGCAGCGAGGTCGCCCTCCTCTTCGGCTCCGCCAACCGCGACCCGGCCGTCTTCACCGCCCCCGACGCGCTGGACCTGGCCCGCGCCGAGAACCCCCACATCTCCTTCAGCGCGGGCATCCACTACTGCATCGGCGCACCCCTGGCCCGCATCGAACTGGCGGCTTCGCTGGGCGCGTTGCTACGGCGGGCGCCGGGCCTGAAGCTGGCCGCGGAGCCGGAACGGAAGCCGAACTTCGTGATCCGGGGACTGCGGGAGCTGCTGGTCGAGGTCTGAGCCCCGTACGCGCCCCTCGTCAGAACGCCAGCTGCGCGATCTCCTCCGCCACCACCGCACACGCGTCCGCCGCCGGGTCGATCAGGGGGAAGTGACCGACGTCCTCCAGGAGCGTGACCCCGACGACCTCGCCCGCCTTCGCCGCCGCGTCGGCGTACGCCTCGGCGACCGCCTGCGGCACGACGATGTCGGTACGGCCCTGGACGACGGTCGTGGCGATGCCGGTGGGCAGCAGGGCCGCCGGGTCGGCGTGCGCGAGGCGCTCGTCGAAGTTCTCCTTGCCGCCGAGGAACTGGAGCACGGCGCCCGAGCAGACGCCCAGCTCCTGCGCGACACGGAAGTCGGCGATCGGCGCGAGGGCGACCGCGCCCCGGAAGGGGGCAGGGCGGTCGATGCGCCACGGAGAGCCGACGGGCAGTACGTGCCGGGCGGCGGCCCAGAGGGCGAGATGACCGCCGGCGGAGTGCCCCGTGACGACGGTGCGGCGGATGTCCGCCGACGGCAGGAGGTCGGCCACCAGGGCGGGAAGCGCGTCGAAGGCGGCGGCCACGTCGTCGAACGTCTCGGGCCAGCTGCCCGCGGCCGGGCCGCCGCCCTGGGCGGGGATCGGACTCCCCCTGCGGTACTCGACGTTGGCCACGGCGAAGCCCCGCCGGGCCAGGAAGTCCGCGAAGGGCGTGATGTGCTGCCGGTCGTACGGAGCGCGCCAGGCTCCGCCGTGCAGGACGACCACCAGGGGCGCGGCGGCCCCCGTGCCGGTCCGGGGTTCGTAGAAGTCGACCACCTGATCGAGGTGTTCGCCGTACGCCGCGATGGCGTCGGGCGTCACCACGGGGTGCGAGAAGGCGGCTTCGGCCTCGGCGGCATCGCGGGCCACGGCGTCGGCGTCGTCCGGCATGCGACAACCTCTCTGCGGGTACGTGGGGGTACTGGTCTCTTGATCTTCCCCTACCCCGCCCCTTCCCGGAACCGGCTCCGGGCGGGCCGGAAAATCAGCCCGCCCGGTGAACGGCCGGACGTTACCCCGCGGTCCCGCCCAGCGTCCGCGCGAGCACGGCCGCCGCCCGCTCCGCATCGGCGAAGCCGACGTACAGCGGTGTGAAGCCGAAGCGCAGTACGTCCGGCGCCCGGAAGTCACCGACCACGCCCTGCTCGATGAGCCGTCGCATCACGTCACCCGCGTCGTCGGACCGCAGGGCGATCTGGCTGCCGCGTTCCCCGTGCGCGGCCGGGGTGAGGACCTCTACGCGGCCCTCGGGGACGTAGGCCCGCACGCACTCGACGAAGAAGTCCGTGAGCGCGAGGGACTTGGCCCGCACGGCCTCGATCGACACCCCGTCCCAGACGTCGAGCGCCGCGTCCAGGGCCAGCATCGACAGGATGTCGGGCGTACCGACCCGCCCCCGCAGGGCACCCTCCGCGGCCTCGAACTCCGGCCGCATCCCGAAGGGCTCGGCGTGCGAGTTCCAGCCGGGCAGCGGGGAGTCGAAACGGTCCTGCAGATCCGCCCGTACGTAGATATACGCCGGTGAACCGGGCCCCCCGTTCAGGTACTTGTAGGTGCACCCGACCGCGAGGTCCACGCCGTGCTCGTCGAGCCCGACGGGCAGCGCGCCCGCGGTGTGGCACAGGTCCCAGACCACGAGCGCGCCCGCCTCGTGCACGGCCGCCGTCAGACCGGGCAGATCGTGCAGGCGCCCGGTGCGGTAGTCGGCGTGGTTGAGCAGGACGACGGCCGTGCGCGGGCCGAGAACGCCGGGCACCTCGGCCGGCGTGACCGGCACCAGACGGCAGCCCGTCAGGCGCGCGGCGGACTCCGCGATGTACCCGTCCGTGGGGAACGTCGTCGCGTCAACGACGATCTCGTCGCGTCCCTCGTCCGTGTCACGGGCCATGCGTACGGCCGCGACGAGCGCCTTGAAGATGTTCACGCTCGTCGAGTCGCCGACCACGATCTGGCCGGGGGCGGCGCCCACGAGCGGGGCTATGCGGTCGCCGATGCGCTCGGGGGCGGTCCACCAGCCGCTCTCGTCCCAGGAGCGGATGCGGAGCTGGCCCCACTGGCGGGTGATGACGTCTGCCACGCGGGCCTGGACGTTCGCGGGCAGGGCGCCCAGCGAGTTTCCGTCCAGGTAGACGGTGTCGTCGAGGACGAACTCCTCGCGCTTCGCGCTGAGTTCGTCGTCCGCGTCCCTCTTTGCCGCTTGCGCCCGGAGATCCCGCTCGCCGCCGTCGTGGGTTTTGCCCACCCGTCCCGCCCTGCGGGACGCCTGCCCAAAACCAGGCTCAGACATGGCTCCTCGCAGTCCAAAGCTCGGGGAAGACGTTCTTCGTCGCGCGCTTCTCCAGCCAGGCCACGCCCGCCGAGCCGCCCGTGCCCGTCTTGGAGCCCATCGCGCGGCGGGTCGCCACCAGGTGGTCGTTGCGCCAGCGCCACACCAGCTCGCCGACATCCGTCAACGTCTCGCCCAGGCGGGCGAGTTCGTTGCTCTCGTCGCCGGAGTAGAGGTCGGTCCACACCTTCTCGACCGCGGGCGACGGCTCGTACTTCTGCGTCAGGTCACGCTGCAGCACGGAGGCCGGAACGGCGTATCCGCGGCGGGCGAGCAGGGCGAGGACCTCGTCGTAGAGACTCGGCTCCTGGAGCGCCTTCTCCAGCTCCGCGTGGACGCGCGGGGCGCCCCGGTGCGGCACCAGCATGGACGCGGACTTGTCGCCGAGCAGGAACTCCATGCGGCGGTACATCGCGGACTGGAATCCGGATCCCTCGCCGAGCGCGGAACGGTAGGAGTTGAACTGCGCGGGGGTCAGCTGGGCGAGCGGGCGCCACGAGGCATTCAGCGCCTCCAGCTCGCGGAGGCTTCTCTTGAGCGCGGCCACGGCGGCGGGAATGTCGTCGCGGCGCAGAGCGTGCGTCGCCGTCTCCCACTCGTGCACGATGACCGTGAACCACAGCTCCATCACCTGGGTGGTCACCAGGAAGACCATCTCGCCGGGGTCGTCCGAGCGCAGGTGCTGGAGGTGCGTGAGGACGTCCGCCTGGACGTAGTCCTCGTAAGGGGTGGTTCCTGCGAAGTCGAGGTTCGGGGTGTCCGCCTCTTGGGACATCGCGATCTCCTTGATACGTACTCCGGGTAGCGGTCCGCCCCTGCCGTTACCGACACGGGGGCCCCGGTCCCCACCGGCATCCTCCGCAACATCCCATGAAACGGCAAGACCTGCCTGGTCACAGCGGCGTCCAGGCAGGTCAGGCACGTACGAGAAGGGCTAGCCCAGGGTGTCGGCGGCCGTCTCCGACGAGTCCCTCAGGAAGCCCGAGCAGCGCTCGTACTCCTCCTGCTCACCGATCGCCTGCGCGGCGCGCGCGAGGCCGTGCAGGGCCCGCAGGAAGCCGCGGTTCGGCTCGTGCTCCCACGGCACCGGGCCGTGGCCCTTCCAGCCGGCCCGGCGCAGCGAGTCCAGGCCGCGGTGGTAGCCGGTACGGGCGTACGCGTACGACTCGACGACGCTGCCCCGCTCGAACGCCTCGTCGGCGAGCTGCGCCCAGGCGAGCGAGGAGGTGGGGTACTTCGCGGCGACGTCGGCGGGCGCCGCGCCGTTCGCGAGGAGCTCGCGCGGCTCCGGGTCGTCGGGCAGGTGGGTCGGGGGCGGTCCCCCGAGCAGATCCTTGTGAATGGCCATGGGTTCCAGTCTGCGCCATGGCGCGACGCGAAGGGCCCGCTACCCCCTCCCGGGAGGGGGTGGCGGGCCCTTCGGCGGGAACGGCAGGGCTTACTTCAGCTTCGTGCCCGTGGAGCGCAGGTTCGCGCAGGCCTCGGTGACGCGCTTGGCCATGCCCGCCTCGGCGGACTTGCCCCAGGTGCGGGGGTCGTACGTCTTCTTCGAGCCGACCTCGCCGTCGACCTTCAGGACGCCGTCGTAGTTCTTGAACATGTGGTCGGCGACGGGACGCGTGAAGGCGTACTGCGTGTCCGTGTCGAGGTTCATCTTCACGACGCCGTTCTCCAGGGCGGTCGCGATCTCCTCGGCGGTCGAGCCGGAGCCGCCGTGGAAGACGAAGTCGAACGGCTGCGAGCCCGCGGCCTTGCCGTGCTTGGCGGCGACGCCCTCCTGGAGGTCCTTGAGGAGCTCCGGGCGCAGGACGACGTTGCCCGGCTTGTAGACGCCGTGGACGTTGCCGAAGGACGCGGCCAGGAGGTAGCGGCCCTTCTCGCCCAGGCCCAGGGCCTCGGCGGTGCGCAGCGCGTCGTCGACGGTGGTGTAGAGCTCGTCGTTGATCTCGTGCGTGACGCCGTCCTCCTCACCGCCGGTCGGGGTGATCTCGACCTCAAGGATGATCTTCGCGGCGGCGGCCTTCGCGAGCAGCTCCTGGCCGATGGCCAGGTTGTCGGCGAGGGTCTCGGCGGAGCCGTCCCACATGTGCGACTGGAAGAGCGGGTTGCGACCGGCCTTGACGCGCTCGGCGGAGACGTCGATCAGCGGACGGACGTAGGTGTCCAGCTTGTCCTTGGGGCAGTGGTCGGTGTGCAGCGCGACGGTGATGTCGTACTTCGCGGCGACGATGTGCGCGAACTCGGCGAGGGCCACGGCGCCCGTCACCATGTCCTTGTTGTGCTGGCCGCCCAGGAACTCCGCACCACCGGTGGAGATCTGGATGATGCCGTCGCTCTCGGCCTCCGCGAAGCCGCGCAGTGCGGCGTGCAGCGTCTGCGAGGAGGTCACGTTGATGGCCGGGTAGGCGAACTTGCCTGCCTTCGCCCGGTCGAGCATCTCGGCGTAGACCTCGGGGGTTGCGATGGGCATGTGTCCGCTCCTTGTGATGTGCGGGTGTGTGCTTGGCCCTGACCTAAGGGGGCGACGTCATCGTCGCCCCCATCTTTCCAGACTCGCCGGGCGGCTCCGGCCGCCCGCCACATACTGGATCCGGTCCGTCCGCGGGGGATGCCCCGGGGATGCCCTAGTCCAGGCCGAGGTCGTCCTTGGAGTACGCGAAGAGGTACGGCACCCCGGCGCCCTCGGTGATCTTCTCGCCCGCACCGGTGGCGCGGTCCACGATGGTCGCGACGCCGACCACCTCGGCCCCGGCCTCGCGCACGGCCTCGACGGCGGTGAGCGGGGAGCCGCCGGTGGTGGAGGTGTCCTCGACGACGAGAACGCGGCGCCCCTTGATGTCCGGGCCCTCGACGCGGCGCTGCATGCCGTGCGCCTTGGCGGCCTTGCGCACGACGAAGGCGTCGAGCCGCTTGCCGCGCGCGGCGGAGGCGTGCAGCATCGCGCCCGCGACGGGGTCGGCGCCCATGGTGAGGCCGCCCACGGCGTCGAATTCCAGGTCGGCGGTGAGGTCGAGAAGCACCTGGCCGACCAGGGGGGCGGCCTCGCCGTCGAGGGTGACGCGGCGCAGGTCGATGTAGTAATCGGCTTCGAGACCCGAGGAGAGGGTCACCTTGCCGTGCACCACGGCCTTGTCCTTGATCTGCTGCAGCAGGGCACCACGTACGTCGTCAGTCATGCCTGTCAGCTTAAAGCCGCGTCCAGCAGCTCAGAGCCGCGTCCAGGTCCAGGTCGTCGACGCCTCAAGGGGCTCGATGGGGGTGACCAGGCGGGGCAGGGTGTTCAGCCCGTTGGGCGGCCCGGTCTGCGGCTCCACGCACACGGCGGCTTCCTGCTCGTCGTACACGACGACCCACTGCTCGCGGCTCTTCACGCTGAGCTCAAGCTGCCCGGGCCAGGTGAGGGTGACGTCGACGCCGTCCGGCATCCCGAAGCAGTCGTCCCAGGGGCCGGGGGCGGGGGTGATGCGGTTGCCGGTGGGGAGGTGGTCGTCGCCGCGCTCCTCCTGCCAGGCGGCTTCGAAGTCGATGCGTACGTCCTCGCCGCCCTCGCCGCCCTCGCCCCCGAGGTTGCGGTTGAACCAGGGGTGCCAGCCCGCCTGGGCGGGGAAGGAGTCGCCGTACGTCTCGATGCCGAGGGTGAGGGTGAGGGAGTCCTCGGTGAGGGCGAAGATCTGGGTGACGCGGCCTTCGTAGGGCCAGGGGTCGGCGAGGTCGTAGGTGAACGCGGCCTCGCTCTTGGTGGCCCGGGCGGTGCGCCATGGAGCGTCCCTGGCGAAACCGTGGATGGCGTGGGGCGGGGAGTTGAGGGGCATCTGGTGGGTCGTGCCGCCGTTGCGGAACTTTCCCTCGCGGATGCGGCCGGCCCAGGGGGCCATGGGGAAGCAGCCGTAGCGCTCGCCCTGCCGCAGCAGCTCGACGCCGCCGACCCGAAGACTCCCCACCCGGCAGCCGTTCCCCGGCTGCAGCTCAACTTCCGCGTCGCCCGCGGTCAGTGTCACGTTTTCGCTACTCACGGGGTCGACCTTACGGGCAGGGGCCAATCACAGCCCGTCCGGCGTTTGAGGACATCTTGTCCGGGGTCCGGGGCGGGGCAGGGGAAAATCACCGCCGCCGACGCAACGCCCGCCCCGCCACGATCGCCGAGGCCAGCACCACCGCAGCCGCGGGCGCGGCCCACCGCAGGGTGGCCCTGGACGACAGGGACTCCGCGGCGGGCGCCGGCGCGTACCGCCCCCGGGGCGGCGCGTGGTCGACCTCCTCCGCGCTGCGCCCGATCATCGTCCGCCGAGCGTGCGCCGCCTCCGCGGGTGGCGCCAGAATGTCCTCGACGCTGACATCGACGTCATCATCGGCATCCCCGTCGAGCGACGAGGCAGGCACCTCCGTCTCGAAGACGGACGCCGCCTCCGCGGGCTCCACGGGCGCCAGGGGCTCCACGGGTTCGATGACCACGGGCTCGGGCTCGGGCGCCGCGGGCTCCGGCTCGGCCCCCCGCGCAAGCCCTTCCGCGAACCGCTCGAGAAGCCGCCGCACCGCATTCTCCACAGCCTGTGGAGAACTTTCGGCGACGCGCCCCTGCCCCGCCCCCGTCCCGGCGAAAACCAGCCGGGTCCCGCTGTCGTCCCCGGCAGGATCGAGCCGCACGGTGAGGGAGAGCTTCACGGAGCCGCCGCCCCGCACCTCCACGCCCTCGCCCTCGATCGCGAAGGAACCGTCGCCTCGCGCGGCAACCCGCGCGGCCCCGCGGTATGTGATCGTGTGACCGCCGACCCGCACCTTGAGACGGCCGGAGAGCGGACGGGCGGACTCGTCCGCGTCGCGCTGCAGTCCGGGCACCGCCCCAGCGACCTGCTCGGGGTCGCTCAGCACCTGCTGAAGACGGTCGGCGGGAACCGGAACGAACACCTCATGCTCCATGGCATCCGAGCCTACCCACGTGGCCGAGACCATGTACGTCAGTTCGTCAGTTCGCGTACCGCGGGTGTACCAGCGTGGAGGGGACAAGACCTCGTACCCTCGTCCGTTCGGCGGACACGACGCCCGCGGGCGGCAGCGCGGCGGCCCGGCTCGGCCCGATGACCGGGCGGGATCCGGACGAGCCGGACGCTCCGGACGCTCCGGATGACCCGAACGCTCCGGAGGCGAGCACGAAGCCCCAGTCGGTGGAGCGGCCCGCCACGCGGTACGGCTCGGTCAGCAGCCCCGCCGCCCGCAGCGTCGCCTCCACCGTCCAGAAGACGCGGGGCCTGTCGGCGACGGGACCGGCGTGCACGGTGAGACGGCCGCCCGCGGCCAGGGCCCGCCGCGCGAGGCCGTAGAACTCCTGGGAGTAGAGCTTGGCGCTCGCGGTGCTCACGGGATCCGGCAGATCGGAGATCACCACGTCGTACGTACGAGGGGGCGAGCGCAGCCAGCGGAACGCGTCGGCGTGCACCACCCGCACCCGGGGGTCGCGGTAGACCTGTTCGTTCAGCTCGCTCAGGGCCGGGTCTCGGCGCGCCAACCGCACGAGGCCGGGGTCGAGTTCGACGACGTCCACCCGCCGCACCCCCGGATGCCGCAGCACCTCGCGCGCCGCCAGGCCGTCGCCGCCGCCCAGGACCAGCACGCGCGCGTGCCTGCCGCCGGTCATCGCGGGGTCGACCAGCGCCCGGTGGTAGCGGTGCCCGTCCCGGCCGCTGACGCGCAGGCGCCCGTCGACGTAAAGATCGAGCGATTCGTTCCTTCCGCCGGTGAGGACCACTTCCTGGATGTCGGTGTGCACGGCGATCCGTACGTCCGTTCCGTAGACCGCGCGCCGCGCCGCCGCCTCGAAGTCGCCGACGAGCACGGCGGCCGAAGCGAGCAGGCCCAGGACCGTGACGTTCGCGACGAGGAGCACCCAGCGGCCGCGCGCGCTCAGGTCGTGCCGGAACAGGCCGAAGACGAGCGCCCCGCCCGCGACCGCGTTGACCGCGCCGGTGATCAGCGCCCCGGACAGCTGGCCGAGCAGGGGAAGCAGCAGGAAGGGGAAGGCGAGGCCGCCCACCAGCGCGCCCACGTAGTCGGCGGCGAACAGGTCCGACACGGCGCCGCTGGGGTCCTGCCGCTTGATCCGCTGGATGAGCACCATGAGGAGCGGGACCTCGGCGCCGATGAGCAGGCCGATGGCGAGCGAGAACGCGACGAGCAGATAGCGCGAACCGCCCGCCCAGACCTCGCCGTTGTCGCCGGTCCAGGCGAATGCCGCGTACAGAGCCATCGCGCTCAGCCCGCCGACCAGCGCGAGCGCCGACTCCACCAGGCCGAAGCCGACCGCCGCCCGGCAGCGCAGATGTTTGGCGAGCAGGGAGCCGATGCCCATGGCGAAGACCATCACCGAGAGGACGACCGACGCCTGTGTGACGGAGTCTCCGATCAGGTAGGAGGCGAGGGCGACCAATTCGAGTTCGTACACGAGACCGCAGGCCGCGCAGATGAAGACGCCCGCGAGGACGAGCAACCGCCCCGTCCGGGGTGTCACGGGTAAATGTGTTGACGGCTCGATCACCTTGGGAACGCTACGTCACCGAACTCTTACGCCCGGTCACCCACAAGGGTGCATCGCGGGCATTCGCACCCCCACGCGGGTACGGGTCGCGACGAGTTGCCCGTCTTGTGGGTAGGCGTGCCAGGTGCGCCACTGCACCGCGCCTTCGTGCCGCTGCGCCAGCATGGCCGTGAACGCGTGGGGACTGCCGGGGAAGACCCCGGCGAGGCCGTGCGGATGCTCGGCCACCAGGGCGAGCAACTCCTGTGCGCGGCCCGCGAACTGGCCGCGCGAGAGGGTTTCGACGCGGGCGGCGAATTCGTACTCCCAGTCGCCCAGGCGCTTGGAGACGCCGAGCGGAAGAGGCGTACTGCTGCCGGGGATGCAGGCGACGGTCTCGGAGCAGGTGCCCTGCTCCTCTTCGAGCAGCACTTGGTGCGAGGCGCCCAGGAGCCGCAACTCCATTCTCGCGTCGGCTAGTTCCAGTTCGAGTGTGGCGAGCGCGGGCAGCGGCTCACGCCCCAGAGTCCAGGCGAGGTCCGCGGCGCACGTGTCGGTGTAGACAGTCTTCAGGGTCGTGAGCATGGGTCGGCTCCGCTAACACGCAATGGAAGTGGTGCCGGCGCACCCGGTCGTCGGAGACCGGGAGGTCGGAATGCCGGCTCGTACCCACGAGACGTCCCTGTTGTCCAAGTAGTCCGTTTCGAGGGCGGCGCTGACGGTTAAGAGGGAATCATGGACTGCTGCACTGCCACAGCGTTTTTACCCAACTTCGGAGGGTTTCCACCCCCGCGGGGGCTGCACAGTTCAACTGTTCAATGACTCAACGACGAAGTGCCCGGCACGAGTTGCCTCGCACCGGGCACTTCAAACAACGGACGGACCAGCTGCCCCGTGTCAGCTGCCTCCGCCACCACCACACCCGCCACCGCCGCCACCGCCGCCGCAGGAGGAACCGCCACCACAGGACGACCCTCCGCCGCAGGAGCTGCCACCGCCGCTGTCACCGCCGCCGGCCCACCAACCACCACTGGAACCCGACGAGCCGGCCGACCCCGAGTACGTACCGCTGCCGCTTCCGCGCCCGGCGTACACAGCGAGTCCGACGACCAGAGCCACCGCGACAATCACGAAGACCAAGACCACGACCTTCACGCCCCTTTCCGTTCCCCCGAAGCAGGCCCCCCGTGGGTCCGCGTTCTTCTTTGTTGTTCGTGTTGCACTTGCGTGAAAGGGGAATGCCCCCGCGGCCGTCGGCCCAAAGCAGAGTTGAGCAACTCCAGAGGTTCGGCGCAGGATGGCGGTCATGACCTCCACTTCCGGGAGCGGGCGCCCGCTGCTCAATCGCCGCCTTGCCGAATTCGGTACGACTATTTTCGCCGAGATGTCCGCCCTTGCGGTGAAAACAGGCGCCATCAACCTCGGTCAGGGCTTTCCCGACACGGACGGTCCCGAGGAGATCCGCGAGGCCGCGGTCCGTGCCCTGCGCGACGGACGCGGCAACCAGTACCCGCCCGGCCCCGGCATCCCCGAGCTCCGCGCGGCGATCGCCGCCCACCAGCAGCACCGGTACGGCCTCGCGTACGACCCCGACCGCGAGGTCCTGGTCACGGCGGGCGCCACCGAGGCGATCGCGGCCTCGCTGCTCGCCCTGGTCGAGCCCGGCGACGAGGTCATCGCCCTGGAGCCGTACTACGACTCGTACGCGGCGTCGATCGCCCTCGCGGGCGGCAAGCGGGTCCCCGTGACGCTGCGCCCGGACGCCGCGGCAGGACGTTTCCGCCTCGACCTGGACGAGCTGCGCGACGCGATCACGCCGCACACCCGGCTGCTGCTCCTGAACACCCCGCACAACCCGACCGGCACGGTCCTGACCCGCGCCGAGCTCGCCGAGATCGCGAAGCTCGCGGTCGAGCGCGACCTCCTCGTGGTCACGGACGAGGTCTACGAGCACCTGGTCTTCGACGACGGCGAGGGCACGGAGCACATCCCTCTCGCCTCGTTCCCCGGCATGCGCGAGCGCACGGTGACGATCGGCTCCGCGGGCAAGACGTTCTCGTACACCGGCTGGAAGGTCGGCTGGATCACGTCCACGCCGGAGCTGGTGACGGCGGTCCGCTCGGCGAAGCAGTTCCTCACGTACGTCTCCTCGGGCCCGTTCCAGTACGCGATCGCCGAGGCCCTTGCCCTGCCGGACTCGTACTTCGCGGACTTCCGCGAGGGCATGCGCGCCAAGCGGGATCTGTTGAGCGAGGGCCTGACGGCGGCGGGCTTCGACGTCTACCGCCCGGCGGGCACGTACTTCGTCACCACCGACATCCGCCCCCTGGGAGAGTCCGACGGCTTCGCCTTCTGCCGGGCCCTGCCCGAGCGCGCCGGCGTCGTCGCCGTACCGAACGCGGTCTTCTACGACCACCGGGAGGCCGGGGCGCCGTTCGTGCGCTTCGCGTTCTGCAAGAAGGACGAGGTGCTTGCGGATGCGGTCTCGCGGTTGAAGTCGCTGTAGCAGTCGCGGGCGGACGTGCGAGAGCCCGGCCGGGGTGTCCCGGCCGGGCTCTCGTTCTGGCGTGACCTGCGCTGATCAGGCCTCGTCGTCGGGCTTCGCGTCACCCTCGGTGCCGTCCACCTCGGCCTCGAGGCCGAGCTGCTCGACGAGCCACTTGTCGAACTCGATGGCGGCCCGCACCCAGCTGACCGTCGACGACACGAAGTGCTCCAGGGAGACACCCGTGCCGATCAGCATCTGCGCCTCGCCGATGAGGCGGACGGTGCCGTCGTCGTGGGTGTGCGTGTAGACCTTCGGCCACAGGGTGCGGCGGTTCCAGTCGTCGATCGCTTCGAGGAGCTGCTGCTTCTCCTCGATGCCGTGCGCGCGGTCGTAGAACGTCCGCACCGAGAAGACCTGCTGGTCGCCCTCGCCACGGAACATGAAGTACGTGCGGAACTCCTCCCACGGCGCCGCGAGGTCACCCTCGTCGTCGACGACGTGCTTGAGCTCCATCTGGTCCAGGAGCTGCTTGACCAGGTCCTGGTCGGGGACAACGGGGCCCGCCGGTCCATCGCCCTGCTGCGGTTCGGGCTGTCCCCCGAAATTCGGAATCGAGGACGGGTCGATGCTCACGTGCTTAGTCCCTTCGTACGGATTCCGCCATCCTGCCCCATGTCGGGCGGGGGCCCGCAACCCCCGCCCCCGATGTGACCGGGTTATGCCGTCGAGAAGACCCTCACAGGGACTTTCCGGTGGTATTTCCAGCGGTATTTCCCGCGGCATTTCCGGCCGCCGGACCGACGATCAGATCGTCCCCGAAGGTGTCCACGCGCACCGTGTCCCCGTCCTTCACCTCGCCCGAGAGGATCTCCTTGGCGAGGCGGTCGCCGATGGACGTCTGGATGAGGCGGCGCAGCGGCCGTGCGCCGTACGCCGGGTCGTTGCCCTCGTCCGCCAGCCAGGCCAGCGCCTCGGGCGAGACGTCCAGCGTGAGCCGCCGCTCGGCCAGCCTCTTCGCGAGGCGGTCGATCTGCAGCTTCGCGATGTGCGCGAGCTCGTCCTTGTCGAGCGCCGAGAAGACCACGAGGTCGTCGAGCCGGTTCAGGAACTCCGGCTTGAAGGAAGCCCGTACGACGTCCAGGACCTGCTGCTTCTTCTCCTCCGGCGAGGTCGTCGGCTCGACGAGGTACTGGCTGCCGAGGTTGGACGTCAGGACGAGGATGGTGTTGCGGAAGTCCACCGTCCGCCCCTGCCCGTCGGTGAGGCGCCCGTCGTCGAGCACCTGCAGCAGTACGTCGAAGACCTCCGGATGCGCCTTCTCGACCTCGTCGAGGAGCACCACGCTGTACGGGCGCCGGCGCACGGCCTCGGTGAGCTGGCCGCCCTCCTCGTACCCGACGTAGCCGGGCGGGGCGCCGACGAGGCGGGACACGCTGTGCTTCTCGCCGTACTCGCTCATGTCGATGCGGACCATGGCGCGCTCGTCGTCGAAGAGGAAGTCCGCCAGTGCCTTCGCCAGCTCGGTCTTGCCGACGCCGGTCGGGCCGAGGAAGAGGAAGGACCCGGTGGGCCGGTCGGGGTCGGCGATCCCGGCCCTTGTACGGCGCACGGCGTCCGACACCGCCTGCACGGCCTCGGTCTGCCCGATGAGCCGCTTGCCGAGCTCTTCCTCCATGCGGAGCAGCTTCTGCGTCTCGCCCTCCAGGAGGCGTCCGGCGGGGATGCCGGTCCAGGCGGCGACCACATCGGCGATGTCGTCGGGGCCGACCTCCTCCTTGACCATGGTGTCCTTCGAGACCTCTTCCTCGGCCTCGGAGGCGACCTCAAGGTCGTGTTCGAGCGTGGGGATCTCGCCGTAGAGCAGCTTGCTCGCGGTGTCGAAGTCGCCGTCGCGCTGGGCGCGCTCGGCCTGGCCGCGCAGCTCGTCGAGCTTCTCCTTCAGCTCACCGACGCGGTTGAGGGACTGCTTCTCCTTCTCCCAGCGCGCGTTGAGCCCGCGCAGCTCCTCCTCCTTGTCGGCGAGGTCGCGCCGCAGCCGCTCCAAGCGCTCCTTGCTCGCGGGGTCGGTCTCCTTGCTGAGCGCCAGCTCCTCCATCTTCAGGCGGTCGACGGAGCGCTGGAGCTCGTCGATCTCCAGGGGCGAGGAGTCGATCTCCATGCGCAGCCGGGACGCGGCCTCGTCGACGAGGTCGATGGCCTTGTCGGGCAGGAAGCGCGAGGTGATGTACCGGTCGGAGAGCGCGGCGGCGGCGACGAGCGCGCTGTCGGCGATCTGAACCTTGTGGTGGGCTTCGTAGCGCCCCTTGAGCCCGCGGAGAATCGCGATCGAATCCTCGACGGTCGGCTCGTCGACCAGGACCTGCTGGAAGCGGCGCTCCAGGGCGGGGTCCTTCTCGATGCGCTCGCGGTACTCGTCGAGGGTGGTCGCGCCGACCATCCGCAGCTCGCCGCGGGCGAGCATGGGCTTGAGCATGTTGCCGGCGTCCATGGCGGAGTCGCCCCCGGCGCCCGCTCCGACGACGGTGTGCAGCTCGTCGATGAAGGTGATGATCTGCCCGTCGCTCTCCTTGATCTCGGAGAGGACGGTCTTGAGCCGCTCCTCGAACTCGCCGCGGTACTTCGCGCCCGCGACCATCGCACCCAGGTCGAGCGAGACGAGCCGCTTGTTCTTCAGGGACTCGGGGACGTCGCCCTTCACGATGCGCTGGGCGAGCCCTTCGACGACGGCGGTCTTGCCGACGCCGGGTTCGCCGATGAGGACGGGGTTGTTCTTCGTGCGCCGGGACAGGACCTGCACCACGCGCCGGATCTCCTGGTCACGCCCGATGACGGGGTCGAGCTTTCCTTCCCTGGCGGCAGCGGTGAAGTCGGTCCCGAATTTCTCCAGGGCCTTGTACTGGCCCTCCGGGTCCTGGTTGGTCACCCGGCGTCCTCCCCTTGCCTTCTCGAACGCGTCGAGCAGCTTCTTCGCACTGGCCCCGTTCTTGCTCAGGACCTCACCGGCGGAGCCGCCCTTCGCGGCGATGCCGATCAGCAGATGCTCGGTGGAGAGGTAATCATCGCCCAGCTCCTTCGCGCGCTTCGAGGCGTCGGCGATGACCGCGAGCAGATCGCGGTTGGGCTGCGGCGGTGCGACGGTGGAACCCGTGACGCTGGGCAGGCTCCCCAGTACCCGCTCGGCGTCGGCGCGGACGGCGGCCTGGTCGGCCTCGACCGCGACGAGCAGGTCGGTGATGTTCTCGTTGTCCTGCCCCTCCAGCAGCGCGAGCAGCAGATGCGCGGGGGTCAGGTCGGCGTGCCCTTCCTGTACGGCCCGGCTGCTGGCCGCGTTGATCGCGTCCCGGCTCCTGTTGGTCAGCTCGGCGTCCACGTGAGTCGTCTCCTCCTTGCGATCCTTGCGATCCGTATGACCCGGTGGTTCGGGTGACCCGGCGATTCGGGTGACCCAGCCCACCTGCTTTAAACAGCGTACATAAAGTTGAGTCTATTCCACTCAAGAATGCCGGACGGCGGCTAACGGGTGCCGGACGGCTCAGGGAGGCCGAACGGTTAAGTTCCCTGCATGGCCATCGACCCGCATCACCCGACGCCCGCCTACCTCAGCTTCTGGCGCGAGCGGCATCTGTGCACGCTGACGACACCGCGCCCCGACGGCACCCCGCACGTCGTGCCGGTCTGCGTGACGTACGACCCGGAGGCGGGGGTGGCCCGCGTACTGGCGAGCAGGTCGAGCACGAAGGTCAAAAACGTCCTCGCGGCGACGGCAGGCGACGGGACCGGGGCGCGGGTGGCGGTCTGCCAGGTCGACGGGCGGCGCTGGGCGACGCTGGAGGGGATCGCGCGCGTACGCACGGAGGCGGCGGAGATCGCGGAGGGCGAGCGGCGCTACGAGGAGCGGTACGGCAAGCCGCCGAGGGTGAATCCGAACCGGGCGGTCATCGAGATCTCGCTGACGCGGGCGATGGGCACGCGGTCACTGGGCGAGGAGTAGCCGTACGCCGGGGCGCACCCGGCACACACCGCACACACCACACACACCACAGCGGCGCCACCGTGTTCAGGTCCACGGTGGCGCCGCTGCTGGGGGAAGCACCTGCGCGATGTACAACGACGGGGGATCGCGTCAGGCGCTGCGGGGGGTGGCTGTGATGGCTCTTGTAGTGCTGGAACTCTTTTCCTGCTGCTCACCGGGCTGGCCGGGGTCACCGACAAGCTGGTGGTCACGACGGTCGAGATTGACGAAGACCATCCCGTACCGAATGGCACACCGCACGGGCTGCGGGGCGCCTCGCGGCTTGCGGAGGCACCGGTAGGCCCGGATCTCCTCCTCTTCGTCACGGGTGACGACCACCGGCTCACCGAGAAGCGTGACCATCAACGAGTCGCCTGCGTGGGGTATCGCGGTGGCGAGATCGATGAAGTGCCAACCGGAGCGGTAGGCGGTGGCCATTTCCCGTCGGAAGGTGCGGTCGTCGGGCGGGGTACTCATGCGCCTGCTCCCGCCGGGGCGACGCCCCAGACCAGATCCCCCGGCAGGGCCGAAACAGAAGGCGCCTTCGCGGGCTTTGCCCCCCAGACGAGATCACACGTAGTCACCGCGCCCAGGGCAAGCCCTGCGGAGAAGGTGGTGACAAGCACCGAGCGAAGCATGCGCTTAAACATGGTCGGCTTCGTCCTCACTTGGTAGGTTCCTCTCCCCCGGCTCAACAAGACGATGTCTCAATTCAGCACGTCAAAGCCACAGGGTGGATGCATCATGTTCCTGCACGTTCAGGACCCTGGGGGGTGGAGATTTGCTTACAACAGGTGCAATACCGACACATCCTCACCCCTCAACCCCACTTTGTGTCGAGGGGTCCGAGCTGTATGCCACTGCTCTGCGCACGGGACGCCTGATGCGCGCAGAGGCCGAGAAAGTTCCTTGCCTAGCGGAATCCGGGCTCGTACATCCGGATCCCGACGACGCCGACTGGCTGCGTCCCGTACCTCCGTCGGCCGCGCTCGCCCAACGACTGCATCCCCTCGAGCGCGAAATCCAGGAACGTCGAAGGATCGCCGTTGAACTAACCGATGTCTTCGAGCCATTCATGGCGATCACCTCGCAGATGGAGCCGACCACTCAAGGGTTCACCGTCCTGGAGGGAGACGCCCGGATCGGCGCGACCATCGAACGGGCCACGGCGGAGTGCCGTTCCGAGATCCTCACGATCCAGCCCGGCGGCGGACGCAGCGAGAACGTGCTCAACCTGGCGATGAAGCGCGGCCAGACCGTCATCGACCGCGGCATCACCATGCGTACTCTCTACCAGCACACCGTCAGGCACAGTCAGGGAACGCTGGCCTACGCGGCGCGGATGGCTCAGGGGAACGTCGAGGTACGGACCCTGGAGGAGCTGATCGACCGGATGATGATCTTCGATCGGACGGTCGCCCTGATTCCCGCGCACACCCGTCAGGACGCGGCTCTGGAGCTTCGCCACCCCGGCCTCATCGAGTACCTGGCCAAGGTCTTCGAGCAACTCTGGAACCGGGCTACCCCGCTGGTCGACGATGTGCCCTACGCGCCACCCACCAACGGCATCACCGGCGTGCAGCGCACGATCGCCAGAATGCTCATCGAAGGCCACGTCGCCGAGGCCATCGCCCGCCGCCTCGGCATGAACGTCCGCACCTGCCGCGCTCACATCGCCAAGATCGCCGCCGCGCTGGGGAGCGGCAGCCGTGCACAACTCGGCTACCTGATCGCCCAGTCCGGAATCCTCGACAAGGATCAGTGAAACTCGGTCGGGGGAGCGAGCGGAACATGACGTTGCAGTCCCATGCGCACGGAGCCGACGATCTGTGCACGGCGGGCACCGCCCTGTACGAACGCGCTCTGGCAGAGGGGCGCATCCGCAGCGAGGCAGCTGAAGCGGCGCCCTGTCTGATCCGCTTCGGGCTCCTGCGGGCCGACGCCGACGACCCGGCCTGGCTGCGGCCCACCGCGCCCGCGCTCGCCCTCCCCCGGCTGCTCGAAACCATCGGGCACCGCATCGCGCGGCACCGGAGCCGCGGGGCGAGCCTGGCCACGACGTTCGAGTCGCTCATGGCTCTCGCCCCCCGCCATGCCGACCCCGCCGGCTCCTCCGCCATCACCGTGCTGAACGGACTGCCCGTCATCCAGGAGGCGGTGGCGCGGGCGCTGGCCGACACCAGCCAGGAAATGCTTTCGATCCAGCCCGGCGGCTTCCGGCCTCCCGAGGTGCTCGCCAAATCGCTGCCCGACGCGAAAGGCGCCCTCGCCCGAGGCGGTCGTATGCGCACGCTGTACCAGCACACCTCGCGCCATTCGCTGTCCGTGTTCGGCTACCACGACCAGCTCCAGGGAGACACCGAGGTCCGCACGCTCGACGAGGTCACCGAGCGCCTCTTCGTCTTCGACCGCGTGGTCGCCTTCATACCGGCGAGCAAGGATCGCAGCGTCGCCCTCGAGATCCGCCTCCCCGCACTCGTCGAGCACCTCGCCGCCGGCTTCGAGTGCCTCTGGAGCCTGGCCACGCCGATGTACCCGCACGCGGAGGAATTGCCGTCGAGCAACGGCATCACGACTCGCCAGCAGGCCATCGCGTATCTCCTGGTGGACGGGCTCACGGACTCGGAGATCGCACTGCGGCTCGGCATGAACGTCCGTACGGCCCGCGTGCACATCGCCAAGCTCTCCTCCGTCCTCGGCAGCAGCAGCCGGGCCCAGCTCGGCTACCTCATCGGCCGGTCGGGCATCCTGAGGCGCCAGGACTGACAGCCGGAGGGACGACGAGATGGCCGGACAGCACATCGCCCACGGCGCCGACACACTCTGCGAAGCGGGCGCCGCCGTCTATGAGCGTGCCCTGCTCGACGGGCGCATCCCCCGTCACGACGCCGACCGGGCCCCCTGCCTGATCGACCACGGGCTCCTGCACCCGGACATCGACGACATGAGGTGGCTGCGCCCCACCGCGCCCGCGGTCGCCCTGCCGCGGCTCCTGGACGGCATCGAGAAGGCCATCGCCGAGGAGCGTGATTACGAGGCGCGGCTGACCAAGGCCTTCGAGCCGCTGACGGCTCTCGGCAACCACCCGGCTCCCGCGTCCGGCACCTCCGGAATCACCGTCCTGGACGGCCTCCCCCGTATCACCGATGCCGTCAGCCGGGCGATGGCCGACGCCACGGAGGAAATGCTGACGGTGCGCCCGGGCAGCCTCCGCGCACCCGCACTTCCACCCGCCTCACCGGCAGGCCAACAGTCCATGCTGACTCGGGGCTGCCGACTTCGCAGCCTCCGCCCGCACCCGGCACGTCACCCGCTACCCGCCCCCGCCCACTACGAGCAGTTCAACGGCGACATCGAGATTCGCACCCTCGACGACGTCAGCGATCACCTGATCGTCCTGGACCGCACGGTGGCGTTCATCCCCGCCCACCGCACCGATGCCGTGGCACTCGAACTCCGCAACCCCGCCGTGGTGGACTTCCTCGTCACGACGTTCGAACGCCTGTGGCGCCTGGCCACGCCGCTGTACCCGGGCGCCGCACACCGCCTCCCGGAGGGCGGCGTCACCCCCCGCCAACGTGCGATCGCCACCCTGCTCACCGAGGGCCTGACCGACGCCGACATCGCCGACCGCCTCGGCATGAACATCCGCACCGCACGCATCCACATAGCAGCCCTGGCCGAAACCCTCGGCAGCGAAAGCCGAGCCCAACTCGGCTACCTCATAGGCCAATCAGGAATCCTGGACACAGGAAAGTGAACTTCCGCAGGGCCACGACCTCTACCCGCGCCGCGCCCCCGTGATCGCCTCCCCGATCGTGAACCCCTTGGCGGGCCCTTCGGGGATCGCAACCTCGGTCCCGTACGGGACCCGGTGTACGCCTACCCAGTCCGCCTTCTCCGGCTGCGGTTCGGTCAGGACGGTGACGGTGCCTTCGCCGTCGTGGTCGTCGATGATCACGTAGACGGGGATACCCGCGCGGGCGTACTCGCGGCGCTTCCGCGCCCGGTCCCGCCTGCGGCATTCATGCCCCGGCGAGACAACCTCGACGACGAGATTCACCCCGGACGCCTTGACGCCTACACCTTCGTCGTCGGCATGGGCCTTCAGTTCCCTTGGAGCGACGAGACAGTCCGGGGTCCACGTCTGGCGGCCGCGGACCACGTTCAGGTTGTTGTAAGGCGCGTACGGGCCTGCGGCGAGCGCCAACGCCATGGCGTCCCGTAGCCGGTTGACGGTCTGCGCGTGGGCAATGCGACCAGTTGGCGACAACTCGATGGCTCCCTCGATGATCTCAGCGCGGTAGCCCTCGGGGAGTTCCATGGCCTTCCACGCCTGCCACAGCACCTCGTCCTGTTCAGCAAGGCCGGTCTCGTAGGCGCGGGCATCGGTTCTGGTGTCAGACATGGTGAGGCGCACCTCCATTCCGTGTGGGCTTGGCGTCCCTGGGGCACAAGCAACGCGATCACGGTAGGTACGGCGATGGGGCCGACCAGGGGATACGCGGCCCTGCTCACCCGATGCGGTGAGGGCGAAACGGTCCTCCGGGCACGGCCTCTCCCAGCTCGAACCACACCCCCTTCGCGTACCGCCCCGCCCTGTCGTCCGCGACGCCCCACGTGTCGGCCAGTTCCGCGACCAGGGCCAGCCCTCGCCCCCAGCAGGCGGCCGCCCCTGCTGCGGGGTGCGCCACGACCGGCGGGTCCGGGCTCTCGTCGAAGACCGTTACCCGCAGGCGGGTGAGGGTCAGCAGGATGCGGAGCATCGCGGAGCCCTTGGTGTGCAGGTGCACGTTCGTGATGAGTTCCGAGGTGCAGAGGGTCGCCGGCATGACCAGGGGCTCTCTGTCCAAGGTGCGCAGGACGGTGCGTACGAAGTCCCGGCCGACCTTGGGGGAGGTCGCGTCCCCCGGCGTGAACAGGCTGTAGTCGTAGACCAGTTGGGCGTGGCGGTGGGCGGTGCGAGGGCGGTCTGCGGGCATGACGGTTGCTCCCGTCGGGAGGGGTGGGGGAGGTGGTGCGCGCCCCTTGCCGGGCGATGGCGTTGCCCATGCGCGCCCGGGTGGCGCGGTGGGTGCCTTTCGGCTTGTGGGCAGGGGGAGTTGGGCGGCTCCAGTGAGTAACTGGCTCTACACCCAAGGTAATGGTGGAGGTTTACAATATTCAAGCTATTCGCCGCGATCGGTGGACGAACTCCCCCCATCTGGGGAGACTTTGAGCGACTGAACGAGGAGTAGCCCGTGGGACTGCGCACCACCATCAGCGAACGACAGCGACGACTCGGCTCCGAGCTCAAACAACTGCGCGAACAGAGGGGTCTGAGCGCCGGGGAAGCCGCGGAGCGGATCGGCATGGGCCGTGCCCAGCTCAGCCAGATCGAGACCGCGAAGACGACGATCCTGACGGGCCGCCTCCGCGAGCTGTGCCAGCTATACAGATGCACAAATGCGACCTACGTTGACGGTCTCGTCGCTCTATCCGAGTCAACGGGAAAAGGGTGGTGGAGCGCCTACAGGAACCGCATTGGCGTGGGAGCCCTCGACCTCGCGGAGCTGGAAGCCGGCTCAACGCAGTTGCGAGCACATGAATCCCTGCTGATCCCCGGACTGCTGCAAACCGAGGAGTACACCCGCGCCATCCTCGCCAGCGCCAAGCCGGCCCACGGCTCCATCGACGATGCCGTCACCTTCCGGGCAAGGCGGCAGCACATCCTCACCGGAGACAACCCGCCGACCTTCCACGCGGTCATTCACGAAGGCGCCCTGCGGATGCGGTTCGGCGGCCCTTCCGTCATGCGTGCGCAACTACTGCGCCTGATCGAACTGGCACGGCTCCCCCATGTGACCATCCAGATCTTCCCGTACGAGGCCGACGCCTACGCCGCGTACACCGGCAACTTCCTCTACGCCAGGCCCACCGTCGACCGGCTGAGCACCGTCGTACTGGAACACCCCATCGCGTCCCTGCACCTCGGGGACAACGAGCACCTTGCCGAGTACGGCGCGCTGTTCGATGCTCTGACCGAGCGCGCACTCAGCCCCATCGACGCGCAAGCAGCCCCAGAGACACATGCGGCGAAGGACTCACTGGCCCTGGTCCAGCACGTGCTCTACACCTTCTGAGGAAAGCCGACAATGTTCCAGCTCACCTGGCAGAAGTCGTCGTTCAGCGGCGGCGCCGAAGGCAACTGCCTCTACATAGCCACCGCCCCCGACGGCACAATCCGCCTCCGCGAGAGCGACACCCCGGACACCATCCTGACCACCGCCCCCGGCCCCCTCGCCGCCCTCCTAAAGTCCCTCTCCCCCACGACCCGCACCCGAATGCCTACGCACTGAAGGAGCCACAAATGCCCCGCCTGAACTGGCAAAAGTCCTCATTCAGCGGTGGCCCGGAGAGTAACTGCCTCTACATAGCCACCGCCCCCGACGGCACAATCCGCCTCCGCGAGAGCGACGCCCCGGACACGACCCTCACCACCGCCCCCGGCCCCCTCGCCGCCCTCCTGACGTCCCTCTCCCCGGCGAACCTAGACGTCGGCGGTTTCGGTCCAGCGGCGTAGCAGTTCTTCCCGCTTCGCCGCCCCCGGCGACCCGCCCTCGTGTCCGCGGCCCCACTCCGCCATCGCCGCCAGCGTGGTCCACAGAGTGCCCGCGCCTTCCGTGAGGCGGGACAGGAGGGCCAGGGACAGGTCGCGCTCCGTCTCGGAGTAGCCCGCCGCCGCTGCCGAGTACACCGTCAGGTCCGTGTCACCCTCGGCGTCCGTCACGCGCAGCGTCATCATCGGCGCTTCGTCGCTCCCGCCGAGACCCCCCGCGAGTACCGCGTTCACCAGGACACCCACTTGGCGCTGCAGGGACTTCATGGGGACATCCCGCGCCGTCAGAGCGTGGACGTCCTCCCAGGGCCACAGGCCCTCCTGCTTGTCGCCCAGCGCCACCACGCCCTCCGGCGTGAGCCGCACCCCCGCCGCGAGGCCCGACGGCTTCGCGCCCACGTACACATCGCCCTCGGCGATCCAGAACAGGCCCACCATGGCCATCTTCCGCTCAACTCCCCCTGTACAGCACAAAAATGTGAGTGGGGGCCGGGAAGCATGCGC